>NZ_JCAHZJ010000035.1:0-1472 GCF_059489795.1 Nitrosospira sp. CT | reverse complement strand
GGTCGAGCTTGTCTTGCTTCTGTCTGTAACACACGATTGCGCCCGGCCTCCTTAGCCAGGAGCAGTGCGGCATCGGCGGTTCGAATGAGCTTGGTGAATGTGCAGTGCTCCGGAGCGGTCGCAACACCAAATGAGGCAGTGATTGCGCCGAGCTCACGTCCAGCATGCTCGATCTGAAGTCCTCCAATCTTAAGCCGTATCTCCTCTGCGCGCTGAGCGGCCTGCTCGATGCCCATGTTTGGCATCAGCAATAAAAACTCTTCCCCCCCATATCGAAAGGCGTCAGTGTCGCGAGCCGATTGCTTCAGGAGATCACCTACAGCGCGAAGGACGGTGTCGCCGGCGTCGTGCCCGAATTGGTCATTGAAACGCTTGAAATGATCGACATCGAACATGATACAGCTGATGGATTGATTTGTCCTGTTTGCCTCCATTAGCCGCGAATCCAGCACGGTCTCAAGCTGCCGTCGGTTGGCCAGCCCTGTCAGCGGATCAACCATGGCCATGGCCCGCAGCGTATCGCGAAGGCGAAGATTACCGACAGCGAGACTGACATTTTCCGCCAGCATCTTGAGATACGTCTCGGGGACGACATCCGACAAGGATTCGGAGATGTCCGTGCGTGGCTCAAGATAAAGGAGCCCGAGCGTCGCCCGCTGGGCAATCAAAGGAAGACAGACGGAGTCGATGGTCGCTCCCGTGACGTCAACATGGTCGCAGGAGACATCGGTACTATGCCCCTTCGGACGATGCAGTTCCCCGCGCTGTAACGCCCAGCACGCCATCGGTGAAAATTCGGCGATTGAATGCACTGGCGCAAGCCATGAGCATGCCTCGAGCAGAAGATTTTGTCCCCCATCGAAAAGATATAGACGACCCGCGAGGCTTGGCGCGATCTTCGGAACGAAGCTCTCGATAACGCGCTCCAGCTGATGCATCGTTTCGCATTCTTGCATTCGCTGAGTCATTCGGGACAGCAGGGATCGCTTCGCAAGATCGGCGCTCCGCTCCGCCTCTAAGCGCTGGCGTTCAAGGCCGTTCTCGCGGAAGACGCGAATGGCCTGTGCCATGTCGCCGATCTCGTCGATGTCGTCATAGACGGGAGGCTCTACCGCGTAGTCCTGGGCAGCGAGACGATTGACGATATCGCTCAGCCTGACAACCGGCCGCAACACGCGGCGCTTGAAAACGAAGTAGAGAACGCAAAGAAACAAGAACCCGGTAATCCCGAGAACAATTTCCGAAACGGTCCTCCAAAGCTTGGAGATATCGACTGCGGCAGCTACTTCGCTGTCTGTCCGCTGATCGAGACGATACTGAAAACGCTCAACGTCGGCAGCAACACGATCCAGCTGGCGATCGTATTCGGCTCCAAACAGGATACTGCGCGCTCGATCCGCGTCGCCCTGTTGCCGGGCCTTGATCGCCTCCTTCTGCTCACCCTCAAGGAGGTCGGCCTGGCGCATCGCGTC
>NZ_JCAHZJ010000034.1:0-1590 GCF_059489795.1 Nitrosospira sp. CT | reverse complement strand
AACGGAAGGGGTGGGCAATGAAGCGCTCGGCGGTGAGTTGCGGACGGTTGAGGTAGCCGCGTGCCAGTCCTTCGCCCCCGATATAGAGTTCTCCGGCCACACCGATGGGCACCGGCTGGAGGCTGTCGTCAAGCACATAAACTTCAGTATTGGCAATCGGCCGACCTATGGGAATGGGACAGTGAATCCGTTCTGGCGCGGGCACCCGGTAGCAGGACGTGAAAGTGGTATTCTCCGTGGGCCCGTAAGCGGCGATCAGAATGCACTGGGGATTTTGCTGGCGCATCCTGCGAATGTGATCGGGCGACAATACATCACCTCCCGCGAGAAGCTGTCGCACTGCATTCAACTCTTCGCAATGATTATCGACCATCTGGTGAAAAAGCCCGGATGTCAGCCACAGAGTGCTGATCCGGTGGTGCGCGATGACACTCGAGAGTTTTTCGAGAGATGGCGCCTCCGGTGGCATGATCACAAGTTTTCCACCATTGAGCAGACATGCCCAGATCTCGAACGTAGACGCATCGAAGGCAATCGGCGCGAACTGAAGAAACACGTCATCAGGAGTGAACGTGGCATAGTCCGTGCCTTTTACCAGTCGTACCACGGCGCGCTGTTCGACGGCTACGCCCTTGGGAACGCCAGTGGAGCCTGAGGTGTAGCATACGTAGGCGAGATTGTCCGGGCGGGTTCCGCTTGCAGGATTACTCTTGGGCTTCGGTCTTGTTTCTTCGCACTCATCATCAAGGCAAATCAGTTGAGTGGTTTCCCCCTGCAATACCCCCCGCAATACGTCCGCAAACTTTCGCTGAGTCAACAAAACTTTCGCTCCTGCATCGCGCAACATTGCCGATAGCCGAGCCTGGGGGGTGCCGGGCTCCAGTGGGAGATATGCGCCCCCGGCTTTAAGAACTCCGAGCAGCGCGATGATCAATTCAAAGGATCGTTCAAGGCAGACCCCAACCAGAGTCTCAGGGCCGACGCCGAACCGGCGCAGGCGATGTGCCAGTCGATTGGCACAGATATTGAGTTCGCCGTACGTGAGCTGATTCTTTTCAAGAACAATGGCAACGGCGTCCGGACGGCGAGCAGCCTGTTCTTCGAATAACCCTTGAATGCATGCGTTGCGGGGATATTCCGTACGGGTGGCGTTCCATTCGACCAGAAGCTGGTCCCGTTCAGCCTGCGTAACAATAGGCAGGCTCGAGATACTACAAGCCGAACCGGCCGAACCAGCCAGATCAGCGGCGACGGCAATCAACAGGGTTTCGAGATGAACTGCCATCCGGTGGATGGTTTCGCTGTCGAAAAGGTCTGCAGCGTATTCAAAGTACCCTGTCACCCGATGTCCATCGTCTACCAGTGAAAGCAGAAGATCGAACTTGGCTGTAACGAACTCATCACGGTAGCGGGTTCCCGGCTTGTCTGCCACCTCTTCCTCCTTCTCCGGAGCAGGAACGTTTTGCAAGTTGAACATTACCTGGAAGAGCGGGGCCTGGCTCAAGTGTCGTTTGGGAGCGAGTTTGGCGACCAGCATCTCGAAAGGCATGTCCTGATGGGTGTAAGCAGCTGTTGTCACGTTGCGCACGC
>NZ_JCAHZJ010000033.1:0-2624 GCF_059489795.1 Nitrosospira sp. CT | reverse complement strand
GAGGATATGGTGGTAGTGGAAACTCCGGATGCCATTCTGGTCGCGCAGATGAGCAAGACGCAGCATGTGAAGAATATCGTCGACAGCCTCAAGCGTGTTGGCCGCCCGGAAGGCGAGTTGCACCGTAAGGTATTTCGCCCCTGGGGGTGGTACGACGCCGTTGATTCGGGCGAGCGTTTCCAGGTAAAGCGGATCGTAGTCAAGCCCGGCGGTGCCTTGTCACTGCAAATGCACCATCACAGGGCAGAACACTGGATTGTCGTTCGGGGCACAGCACAGGTTACGCGCGGTGACACCAGCTACCTTGTGTCTGAAAATGAGTCGACCTTTATTCCATTGGGTGCGCGACATCGGCTGGTAAACCCGGGCTGTGTGCCTCTTGAAATAATCGAAGTTCAATCGGGTTCCTATTTGGGGGAAGATGATATCGTTCGCTTTGACGACGTTTATGGGCGGTAAAGAGATCGCCCGTATGATCGGAGGGTTGCGTCACTTTACTGTACGTCAAATTCAACAAGAATAATGCATCCGTTAGCAATCGAACTCCGACTCCCACGCGATACGTGAATATTGAGACCATCAGCATCCACGCACTCCTTCAATACCCCCTCGTTGGGCCCATTCTTTTTTGGCTAGCCCGAATGGCCTATTGACCTCTCCTCTCTATTCAGCGCATCCTCTAGTAACATTGATTTCAGATTTAGAAACGGATATCGTTTTTGCCATGAAGCAATGGCAGAGGAGTAGTGTTGAAGTGCAAAGATTTGTGCGTCTGAATAGGAGTCTTTATTTTTGATTTCGTTAGCGTTGCCCACATTTCGCATTGGAGGACAAAATGAATAAAATACGAACGCGCTGCCAACTCCTCATGGTCGTGGCGGTGGCGACCTTGGCTGGTTCTGCTATGCCAACCTCAGCTCTAGCTGACAATTATGCGCCCGGTTTTAAATGGAATCGGGGGGCCGATTGGGTGCCGGGAACAATGCCGGGCTCGATTGACGGAAATCCTTCCGTCGACAAAAATGGCAATCCCGTTTGGTTTTATGGATATACATCGTCGGGAGGAGAACTCGGATCGGAAAACCCCTGGTACGCGGAGAAACTCTCACCCATGGTTTGGGACGATGATTGGGCGAATTCGACCGCCGGGGGAGTTTGGGCTCGCGCGTATAATGGGCCTTTTCAAAATAATATAGGTACCAATCCGCCGATCGGTAAATGGGCAATGACTCACGATTTAAGTGCGGAAACCATGTCGGCAATACACGTGCCTGTTGTGGAATGGCGCAACCCAGTTGGCGATGGCGCCATCATAAATGTTCGGGGTTCGCTACCGGTGACTTGGCAGGGGATGTATCCCGAGAATTCGCCCCCAGCTACAGTCGATGTAGCGGTTGCGCGAATGGATGCCTCCACCGGTTCTTTCGATTTGCTTTACTCGGCGACGTTGACGAACCCTTTTGAAGGCGGTACGCTTTTGTGGCCAGGTGTCCCGGACGCGCCTGTCGCTGAAATCAAAAGCCCGCTGAATCTTACAGGAGTTCACATGGATGAGGGCGATACATTGCGATTTACGCTTCGCATGAGGGGCGATGAAGCTGACCCGCCTCTGTGGGCGTTGCTGGGCGACCATGCGGACATTACCTTAACCAGTGTCAGTGCTGTGCCTGAGCCAGAACAGTACGCTCTTCTAGCATTGGGTCTGGGTCTCCTCGCCTTGCGGCTGCGGCGCAGTGTCTGAGAGGGCTGGCGTCCCTCCAAGGATTCTTAATTTGGTTGAGGAAAGCGTCTGGATTTTGCTTTCCACTAAATAAAAAATTGTCCCTGAAAAACTCTGTTCTTAACAAACGGTCATTATTATTGGATGAATGTTTGTGCTGTTTTTCCGTATGAAGCGTTTCAGGATTAGGGCACATAAAAGCAGAATCTTCGCAGGTTGTGCCCTGAACCGCATAATTAGGCATTCATGGCATCCCCGTGGTGGCCTTTGAGTAAGTTTCTTGACGACCGCCGGTCGGTTTTCATATACCGGATGACTGTTCTACGCATTGCGGCGGGTTGAGCATATCGCCGGAAAAAACTCCGCTGTGCAAGGCGTTGTCGTGATCGCTCCTCCTTGACCAAAGCCTTGCAAGAAAGTGCAGCGATGGCAGTCATTCACTTCACCGGCCTTAAAGCCGTAGGAGAGTCGGCGAAGCAACCGCTGGCTTACTACGATAATAACATTGCAGGTACCCTTCGTTGCTTGAAGGCGATGAAAGAGTGCGGAGTGAAAACTCTGATATTCCGTCCTTCCGCCACCGTTTATGGCGAGTCAATATGGTTGCCATTAACGGAAGATCAGCCTCTCTCTGCCATGAATCCCTATGGGCGGAGCAAACTGATGACCGAGTAAATTCTATGCTATCTGTACGGCAGTGATTCTGACGTGTGGCGCCTGGAATTCCTTGTGGCAGGTGTTGCCCAAGGATCATCAAGGCAATGTATCGCAGAGCGATGTGTTTGTTGGATAACTGTCATAACGTGCTTGCTGTGTCGGAACATCGGCTTGTAGCGTGCGTAGGAGTAGAGGATATGGTGGTAGTGGAAACTCCGGATGCCATTCTGGTCGCGCAGATGAGCAA
>NZ_JCAHZJ010000032.1:0-67747 GCF_059489795.1 Nitrosospira sp. CT | reverse complement strand
TCCAGCGCAGCGCTTCAATATCCAGCCTGCCCGTCAGCCGCAACCCCCCGCTCAAATGATAAGCCGTGCTCAACGGCTCCAGTTGCCATAAAAACCAGTGACGCTGCTGCGCGTATGAGAGCGGCACTCGCGCGGAAGGGTTGCGGCAGGGGATATTCGATTGAAGTGCTGGAGCATGAGCTCCGGTCAACCGCTGTGCCAGTTTCTCCCGTTGCTCAGGGGTCAGGCGCGCGCGTCTTTTAGCTAGACTGCTGCTATGCATGATGGTGCAGATAAAGATGAGGAAACATCGGCAGATGGAATGGCTTCACCCCACGAGGGGCGGTAAATCATGAACACTCGATCTCGTCCAGCAATTTCGTTTCTACCAACTCGGCGAGACCTGCAACGGTGGGAGACCGGAAAAAATCCGCAGGACGCATATCGATTCCGAAAACTGCCCGCACTCTCGAAAGCAGTTGAATACCCAGCAATGAATCCCCCCCCAACTCAAACAGATTGTCATGAATACCGACGGCGTCCATTCCAAGCAGGCTCTGCCAGATCTCTGCAATGCTCTGCTCCAGCTCACTCTCGGGAGCGACAAAGGCCGTGTCCAGGACAGGTCGCGGATAACGTTGCTGGCTTCCCTGTTCAGGCTTCCGGCTCTCCGCAAGCGCAGAAGACTGCCCGACCAGATCTACCAGGTCCTCCTGCGTCTGGTTGAGCCGACTATGCAAATCAAGGGTGGAGACGATCACCTGCGGCCTGACCATGTTATTGACGATGCGCTCGAAAGC
The DNA here is from genome assembly GCF_059489795.1 of Nitrosospira sp. CT. Classification (NCBI taxonomy): domain Bacteria; kingdom Pseudomonadati; phylum Pseudomonadota; class Betaproteobacteria; order Nitrosomonadales; family Nitrosomonadaceae; genus Nitrosospira; species Nitrosospira sp. CT. The sequence continues at coordinate 66,968 of NZ_JCAHZJ010000032.1, read as the reverse complement.
CTCGGCTCCTTCTTTCGGCGAAATTCCCATCCCCTCGGGCATTGCCATATTGGCCGCCATCCCCACGTCCCGCCAGCTGTCCCAGTTAACGGATATGACAGGAAATGTGGAGCCGCTATAGACGGAACGGGTAGCCTCGCGGGCAACCGCATCGAGGTAGGCATTGGCGGCACAGTAATCGACCTTGCTGAGGCCACCCGCCATGGCTGCCAGCGATGAGCACAGCAGCATGAAATCCAGGGAGGCATTCCTGAATACAGCCTGCAATGCCTGTGTTCCCTGTACCTTGGGGGCAAACACTTTCGCCACCCTCTCCCCGGTTTTCACCGAAATGAGATCGGTACCAACCTCTCCCGCGGAATGAATCACACCGTGAATAGCACCGAAGTGCTCATAGGCCTGCGTCACTGCCGCCTTCAACTCAGCCTGGATCGCAACGTCGGCCTGCAATACCAGCACTTCTGCGCCCAGCGCCTCCAGATGCATAACCTTCTCGATCTTGCTGCGCAGGAGGTCTGCTTTTTCCGCTGCTGAAATGACATTGGACCACTGCTCGCGGGCTGGAAGCGGGGAGCGTCCCATCAGCACCAGCTTTGCACGATAGCTGCCCGCCAGGTGCTCAGCCAACGTAAGGCCGATGCCGCCGAGGCCACCGGTAATCAGATAGACGCCGCCATTTCGAAGGCGAAGGCGCGCTTTCTCCGGCTTCCGGCATTGGATGGGTTCGAAAGTCTGAATCCAGCGGTGTGGTCCCCGGTAGGCGACCATTGAGGAAACCGGCTCAGCCTGAGACTCGGCCACTATCTGATGCACAAGCCGGCTTTTTGCAGTATCGTCGTCTGCTGGCAATTCGACATCAACCAGCCGGCAGCTCAGATAAGCGTATTCCTGGGGAATGACCTTGCAGGGCCCAAGCAACAGCGCTTTTTCCGGACGAAGAGGCTCGCTGCCGGTGACATCCTCGAACTGGTCGGTGATGACCGTAATCTCGACCTTCGCATCGCTCGGGATTACCTGTTTGGCACTCTCCAGCGCTTGAGCGAGATAAAACAGACTGAAGAAATTCTTGACCTCGATTTCCACTTGATTTTCGACCTGGTTTTCCCCATAGATGCGTCTGCCGCCATTCCCGGTCAGGCTCCACAAGTGAAAGATATGTCCGAGGGTCCTGCCATCCTCGCCGATGTTGCGCAACAGAAGATCGTAATCCTGCCGTTCGCCCGGACGGACAATATAATGGTCCTTGTCCTGACGGTGGAAGGCCGAGCCCGCGGAGACGACGACCGGCTTTATTCCCAGCGTAAGCAAATGCCCTGTCAGAGCCATCCCCAAGGGATGATCATCCGCGAAGAGGATGAATGATCTTCCCTGATCCAGGAGGATGCTCTCTTGTTCAATGCTGTCCGAGCGGCGCCACGAAGGGGTGTAAAACCATTCATCGAGCGGTCGAGCTACTGGCCCGGCATTATCCGTCACCTGCTGGCGGGCACCTGGCTCAAGGCCAGCCATGAGCCGGGGCCTGTCTTCTTCCCCCACTGCCTTTGCAGTCTTCGCGGTCTTCTCCGTCTTCAGGCTACCGGGCTTGATCCAGTATGACTGGCGCTCGAATGGGTAAGTCGGCAAGGAGATGCGACGGCGACGTTCGTCAGCGTAAAAACTCTTCCAATCGATATCGACCCCGGCAAGCCACAATCTCCCCAGGCAAAGATAAAAATGTGCTTGAGACTGGTTCGCTCTGCCAGGATGAGGCAAGGATGAAAGGATGACGTGCTCCGGTTTTGCTTCGGGATGACGCCGCGCAAGGGTAGTCAATGTTTCGCCCGGCCCCACCTCCAGCAGGATTCGAGCGGGATTGCCCAACAGCTCGCGCAGTCCATCATCGAAGCGTACCGTCCCGCGCACGTGCCGCCTCCAATACCCGGGATCGGTGGCTTCCTGGGGAGTAATCCAGTCGCCGCTGAGATTGGAAAGAAAGGGAATCTGCGGTGAGTGCAATTCCATGGCCGAAACCAGTTCCATGAAAGCCGGCAACATCGACTCGACCAGGGCGGAATGAAATGCATGGGAGACGTGAAGGCGTCGCGCCTCGATACCTTTATTACGCAGATCGGTTTCCAACGCTTCAATGGCGGCAACCGGCCCTGAAAGGACACACAATTCAGACCCGTTGACAGCGGCGAGATCACAGCTTTCCGACAGATAAGGCGTTATTTCCGCCTCGGGCAACATGACCGCGAGCATGGCGCCCGTCTCCGTCTGCTGAAGCAAGCGTCCGCGCAAGGCAACCAGACGCAGCGCGTCTTCGAGCGAAAATACGCCCGCAAGACATGCCGCAACGTATTCGCCCACGCTGTGACCGATCATTGCCGCCGGTTGGATGCCCCAGGACATCCATAGCTGTGCAAGAGCATATTCGACGGCAAAGAGTGCAGGCTGGGTAACTTCCGTCTGTTCGAGGCGCGCGGACAACTCCTTCTTCCGGGCCTCATCCCCACCCTCAAGGTTAGGGTCAAGGTTGGGGTATAAGGCGACGCGCAGGTCGAAATTCAGATGGGGTTGCAGCAATTCGACGCAGCGATCGAATTCCCGCCGAAAAACCGCCTCTCCGTGGTAAAGCTCCCGCGCCATATCGATATGCTGGACACCCTGGCCGGGGAAAAGAAAAACTATGGGACGATTTTCCGACGCCACTTGTCCGGTAACAAAACGGTCCGCAGGCTTCCTTTCCAAAACGCCGAGCGCCTCATCCCTGTCATGGCACAGCACTACTGCACGGCAGGCAAAACTTTTTCTTCCCGTTTGAAGGGTATAAGCGGCATCGGCAAAGGGTAAACCGGGATGTGCGTGCAGATGCTCGTGCAATCCGGCAATCATCGCCTCCAGCGCCGTGCGGGTGCGCGCCGAGAGTGTAAGCAACTGACAGGCGCGTGAAGAACTCACGGGCTCCACGGGCGGAGCTTCTTCGAGCACGACGTGCACGTTGGTCCCCCCGATGCCGAAGGAGCTCACCCCGGCGCGCCGCGGGGTCGATTCATTCGACCAATGCCTGCTCTCGGTGTTGACGTAAAAAGGGCTCGAGGAAAAATCGATTTGTGGATTGGGCTGCTCGAAATTTAGACTGGGCGGAAGGGTTCGATGCTTCATCGCCAGAACGGTTTTGATCAGGCCGGCGACGCCCGCTGCCGCATCCAGGTGGCCTACATTCGTCTTGACCGATCCGATGGCGCAGAATCCGCGCCTGTCCGTGCTTTCGCGAAAAGCTTGCGTGAGCGCCGCGATCTCGATCGGATCGCCGATCGTTGTTCCCGTGCCATGCGTCTCCACATAGCTGATCGTGTCGGCATCCACGCTGGCGATGGCCTGAGCAGCCAGAATCACTTCCGCCTGGCCTTCCACGCTCGGTGCAGTGTAGCCCACCTTGGCCGAACCATCGTTGTTGATTGCGGACCCTTTGATTACGGCATGAATCGTATCGCCATCGGCGAGTGCGTCCGACAGCCGCTTGAGCACGACGATCCCCACCCCGCTCCCGATCACCGTACCCGCCGCCTTTGTATCAAACGCGCGGCAGTGGCCATCCGGCGACAGAATCGCTCCAGGCTGGTATCGATAACCGCCCTCGTGCAACAGATTGACCCAGACACCCCCAGCCATTGCCATGTCCGCCTCGTGATTGAGCAGGCCCCGGCAGGCGACATGCACGGCCGCGAGTGAAGTGGAACAGGCTGTCTGCACGGTAATCCCCGGTCCACGCAGATTGAGCTTGTAGGAGACGGTCGTCGTCATGGAGTCCTTGTTGTTTCCATTCATCAACCCTTGCAGCGAAGAAATGTCGTGCATATCCGAAAATCGACCGCTGGAAAACAGATTCAGCAGCAGGTAGGTGTTAACCCCGCAGCCGGCATAAACCCCGACCGGGACGCTGCAGTTCGATGCGTCATAGCCGGCATCTTCCAGCGCCTGCCAGGCCACCTCCAGGAACAGCCGGTGCTGCGGGTCCGTTTCCGCTGCCTCGCGCGGGGTATAACCAAAGAAAGAGGCATCGAAAAGATCGACGCCAGGCAGTTCGGCGCCCGCCTTGATGTAGTGCGGATCTTCCAGAGTCTTGCGCGAAATCCCTCGCGCCAGGAGTTCCTCGTCGGTAAAGAAAGTAACGGACTCGACTCCATCCTGCAGATTGCGCCAGAAAGTATCCACGTTATCCGCGCCTGGAAATCGGCCCGCCATACCGATAATTGCGATATCGATATCGTCTCTCTCCGAAAACTCTTCCGTATGATCCATTAATGCGTCCTCCCTGCTCTCAGCCTGCGTTGTATGAACGTCGCTCTCTGCCGCTGCGCCCGTTCCTGATGGCGCTGCAAGGGCAGGCGCTCCTTATCCGTCTGCCTGTCCTCCTGGCCGAGGAATTTGGCCAGACTTGCGACGGTGGTATATCTGAAAAGGTCGATGATGGCGATGCGTGTTTTCAACTGCTCTTCCAGTTTGCATTGCACCTTGATGAGCAGCAGCGAATGCCCGCCCAGATCGAAAAAATTGTTGTGCAGCCCCACTCGGGGTAGCTCCAGGACTTCCGCCCAGATTTCCGAAATCATCGTTTCCACGGCATTGACGGGCGCCTGATAGGCTGCCTCATCGATCTGCTCCGCCAAGGGCAAGGGCAACGCTTGACGATCGACCTTGCCATTGGGGTTGAGCGGCAGACTATCGAGCAGCACAAACGAACCAGGCAGCATGTAATCCGGAAGCACGGCAGCAAGCGCAGTCTTGAGCATGGATGCATTGAGTGTTACGCCATGATGCGAGGCGACGTAGGCGATGAGGCGCATTCCATTGCGGCTTTCCTTTGACACTACCGCCGCCTCGCGAACTCCGGGCTGGGCCAGCAATTGTCCCTCGATTTCGCCCAATTCAACCCGAAAACCGCGAAGCTTGATCTGATGATCGAGCCGACCCAGGTATTCGAGTTGGCCACCATTATCCTCATTGCGCCAACGCACGCGATCCCCCGTGCGGTAAAGGCGGCTCCCATCCGGTGCGAAAGGATCGGCAACGAACCGGTCTGCGGTGAGACCGGGACGATTAAGGTATCCGCGGGCAAGTCCTGTCCCACCGATATAGAGTTCTCCAGCACAGCCGGGAGGCACGACATTCAAGTCCTCATCGAGCACGTACAATTTGCGATCTCCAACGGCACGGCCAATGGGCGCGAACTCGTGGAGGATACCGGCCTCAGCAGTTCCAGACGCATGGGCTACCCAGGCAGCCGGGGTAATGATCGTTTCGGTGGGCCCGTAGGCATTGACCAGCCGGGCTTGCGGGAGAGCGGCCTGCGTGGCGGCCAGGTCGGCTGCAAACCATGCTTCGCCGCCTGCTATGCAAGTGCGTACCGACGTGGCACCCCCCTGCATCAAGGGAAGCAGCATCCGCAGATAAGCGGGCGGCAAGTGCAGCGTGGTTATGCTGTGCTTTCCGATCCGATCGACGAAACCGTCGCCAGCAAGATCGCGTGTCGATGAAAGGACAAGCGTCGCACCTTCGCATAAGGGCGTAATCCACTGTTCCGCAGCCGCATCGAAATTCATCGAGAAAAACATGAGTTCGCGATCACCAGGACGTACGTCGTAGATTTCCCTGATCGCTGCCAGATGCATCGCCAGGGGACCATGGCTTACTCCTACTCCTTTCGGTCTGCCGGTCGATCCGGATGTGTAGATGACATAAGCGAGATTATCGGGATGTAACGTAATCTCCGGGTTGGTCTCTGCTACCCCCTTCACGCCGGCGCTATCCAGTTCCAGCACCGAAAGCTTTTCCGAATCGGGGATACGATTCCTGAGAGGAGAGTGGGTCAATAGCAACCGGATGCCGCTATCCTCAACCAGATAGTCGAGGCGTTCGCGCGGATAGTCGGGATCGAGCGGTACATATGCTCCTCCTGCCTTGAGAATGCCCAGCAGGCCGACGATCATCTCGATGGAACGTTCTACCGTAATGCCGACCTTTACTTCCGCTTTGACTCCCAAAGCGATTAAATGGTGTGCGAGCCGGTTTGAGCGACGGTTCAGTTCCTGGTAAGTTATTTTGGTATCGTTGAAAATCAGGGCGCAGACGTTTGGATGTTCTTCCGCCTGGCGCTCTATGCGCCGATGCACAGGTTCATGGGCAGCATGATGGACAGCTTCATGGGCGACTGGATGAGCAGATTGATCGAACAAGGCGCTACCTGAAAGGTGCGCTACAGCATTCGCCCCCCATGCTCCCCATGCTCCGAGCTGCGCCATATCGCTCTCGCTCAACAGGGGCACATCCCCGATGGGTATTTCCGGCTGCCCAACCATTGCCCGCAACAGAACCACATACTGGCGTCCCAGGCGCTCGATCGTGCGGGTATCGAAGAGCTCCGATGCATAGATGAAGCTTGCACGCACGTTTCCATCGGGTGACTCGATCGTTTCCAGCGTCAGCTCGAACTGTGCAGCCTGCTCGCCCAACGGATAGTCAACAATCTTCAGCCCCTTGATTTGATCGAGCTTGCGCCGGTCGCTTACCAGATGATTAAGGGTCACCTGGAACAGCGGCGTCCGGCTCAGGCTTCTCTCCGGCTGCAATGCTTCAACCAATTGCTCGAAGGGCAAATCCTGGTGTGCCTGGGCGTCGATTGCCGCCTCTCTGACCTGCGCGAGCAGGGTTGACAAAGCCATGCGGCCGTCGACTTTCCCGCGCAGTACCTGGGTATTCACGAAAAAACCGACGATGCCCCTGGTTTCAATCCGGTTGCGATTGGCGACCGGCACGCCGACACGAATATCCCTTTGTCCCGTGAGGCGGTAGAGCAAAGCTTGAAAACCCGCCATCAGCGCCATGAAAAGGGTCGCACTGTGGCTATCAGGGCGTTGGGCAAGGCTTCGCAGCCTGCTCAGCACATCCGGCGTCAGGTCGAAAGAATGACGTGCCGCCTGATAATTTGCCACAGGCCGCCGCGGATGGTCGGCCGGCAATTCCAACACCGGATGTTCAGTGCCCAGGCAACCACGCCAGTAGATCAATTGCCTGTCTTTCTCGCCTGCTTCCAGCCAACTGCGCTGCCACCCGGCATAGTCCGCGTAGCGGATGGGTAAAGGGTCGAACTGCGGCAATTGCCCTTGGGCATGAGCCAGATACCCGACGGCGAGTTCGTCAAGCAATACCTGCATCGAAGCACCATCGGAGATGATGTGATGCATGGTCATCACCAGGATATGCTCATCCTGCGTCAGCCGGATCAGGACTACTCGCAGCAATGGGCCCTGTGTCAGATCGAAGGGGGCGGAAATGATCTGGTCGGCCTCCTCTTTCGCACGCGCTTCACGCGCAAGGGCAGGAGTGTCGCCCAGATCGATGTGTGGGATATGCAACCGCACTGCCAGTTGGATCACCTGCTCCACGGAACCCTCCGCTCCTGTCCGGAAAACGGTACGCAAGGATTCGTGGCGCCCGACCACCCCATCAAGGCTGGCCTGCAATGCCTGCGCGTCCAGGGGGCCCGACAATCGCAACGCCTGCTTGATGTGATATGCGGTCGATGTCCGGTCCAGTTGCCAAAGGAACCAGAGACGCTGTTGACCAAAGGAGAGCGGTGCCACATCGGCTGCTCCAATCCTCTTTGCGGTGGAAAGAATGCTGATGCTGGCAGTGCGTCTGGGAGTGCCAACAGACAGTACGCGCTTGATTTCCTCTGCGCACTCGCACAACTTTGGATTCTCGAACAGACTGCGGAGCGTGAAATCGATCTGCCAATGCTCAGCAATACGCGCCACAACCTGAACTGCCGAGAGTGAACTTCCGCCGCTGGCAAAAAAATGATCCTCGCGCCCCAGCGCACGGCGATTCAATACCGTTTCCCAGATGCCCGCGAGCGAAATTTCGACGTCATCCGTCAACGTGGGTACGGGCCGCCCGCTGCCACCCAGCACGAAATTGCCAAACTCATAGATGGCATACGCGTCAAGGGTGCGTTCGCGCCAGCCTTGGCGACAGGCGGCGCGCTGCAATTTTCCGCTGGAAGTTTTGGGCAATCCTCCCGGATTCAGTAGTACCACCACCGAGAGTGGCTCGTGGCAGCTTCCGCTCACAGTCTCACTCAACGCCTGCACTAGAGTTTCGACGGCGATAAGCTTCTGCATGCCGCGGGATATCTCCACGGCCATGCCGATTCCCTCTCCGTTTTCGGTTTCTACCGAAAACGCGGCCACCCTTCCCTTCCGGGCGGCCTCCACTTCATCCTCGACCACTTGCTCGAGGTCCTGCGGGTAGACGTTCTGCCCCCTTATGATGATGAGATCCTTGCGCCTTCCTGCAATGTATAACTGTCCATCATGTATGAAGCCAAGGTCTCCGGTGCGGAGCCAACGCCCCCCCTCGTGGGAAACAAAAGTTTCGGCTGTCTCCTCTGGTTTTCGCCAATAGCCGCAGGCCAGGCTGGCACCATCTGTCCAGATCTCCCCGATCGTACCAGCGGGCAACTGGACACCTGTTTCCGGGTCTACAACCCTCACCGTATGACCGGAAGCCGGCACACCGCAAGCTACCAGAGAGGTTCCCGGCTCTGCCACTCCGGCTCTGCCTTGCGCAAGCATCTGGGTAGAGAAGCAATGTGCCTCCATGCCGTCTCCACGCGTCCCACCGGTGACAAAAAGCGTTGCTTCGGCCAGGCCGTAACAGGGATAAATTGTGCCAGGTGGAAATCCTGCCGGTGCGAAGCGTTCGATAAATGCTTTCATCGTTTCCCGGCGTACCGGTTCGGCACCCGAAAAGGCGACACGCCAGCTCGACAAGTCGAGCTCTTGTAGCTGAGCATCGCTTACCCGGTCCGCACAGAGTTGAAACGCAAAATTGGGCGCACCACTCACCGTCGCACGGTAGTGCGAAATGGCTTTCAACCATCGTACCGGTCGTTCGATAAAAAACCGGGGTGTCATCAGCACGACAGGAATGCCCCGATGGATGGGTTGCAGCAAGCCGCCGATCAGTCCCATATCGTGATACAGCGGCAACCAGCTCACGAATATGTCGTTTGCATTGATCGACATACCCTCCTCGAACACCCTCGTATTTGTCATCAGGCTGCCGTGGCTCACCATTACCCCTTTAGGCGTGGATGTAGACCCCGAGGTATATTGCAAAAACGCGATATCTCCCTCTTTGGGAAAATATTCACGCCATGCGGAGGCATTATCGCATTTCACCGTGTCCACAGTCAGCACGGTCGCATAAGAAGAAAACTGTTCCACCGCGGTACGAGCAATCAAGGGCATGATTTCGCTCGTGGTCAATATGCAGCGTGCCTCAGCATCGGCTGCAATGGCGAGCAGGCGTGCCAGATGCCGTTCTCGCACCATCTCCGGCGGGAAAACGGGCACAGCGATGAGTCCTGCATAAAGACAGGCAAAGAAGCCGATTACGTAATGCTCATCATTTTCCATGAGCAACAGGGCGCGCTCGCCTGCCGAAAAACGGTCCTGCAAAATGGCTGCGAGTGCACGAACATGTTGATCCAGTGTTGTGTAGTCGAACGCTTTTTCCACGGCTCTCTCGCCTTCCTGGCCCATTACCGTCAAGGCGAGGTCTGTGGGACGTGCCAACGCGAGACTACGGAGATGCGTCACCAGGTTTTGCGGGTAAACGCGGTGAAAAATTGACCTTGGCGTCATAGTGAAACCTTTCAATGGACTGACTTTGAAACCTTTTCAGGCGGGATCTATCTGGCGAATGGACTGATCGCAAACCTGCGGATATGCAGCCCGACCTTGGCAGGGATCCAGTCTTGACAGGGGAAGCCGGGATGTCTGTCCCGACACTTCACGGCTTTTCCCCTGAGTTGAAGCCCGGTCATGAGTCTGGAATGCCAGGGCCGCTGCATAGCCATCGGTACCGGGAGGCGCCGGGCTTGTATTTCCGGCCACTCCGGGGAATCATGCGCAATCTGGTAAGCCTCATCGTCCCGGGGGCACGACAGCCCAGCATCAAACTCGAGCAACCACACTTCGATGCCCCCCGGAATGCGCTCGGGCAGCGATAAGCGCCTTAGGGGATACCTTAAGGAATACATAAGGACATATCACCAGGTTCTCGATGCGCTTCCTGACATGCTTCCGGATGGTGCAGCGCCATCCGCTGGACGAGCACGTGAAGAAAAGCCTCTTCGTGCTGCCGGAGAAAAAAATGTCCCCCTTCAAACAGGTCCAGCGAGAAATCTTCTGTGGTTTCGGATCGCCACGCTTCCAGCTTCGACTCATGAATTTCATCGTCACTGCCCCCAAAAACATGGATCGGCAGCGGCAAAGGCAAGGATTGTGCGTAGCGGAAGCTTGCACAGATGCGGTAGTCAGCGTGCAGCAGGCTGAGTGTCATAGACAATAACTCGGGACTCTCGAACACTTCTTCCGGCGTCCCCTTCTGCTTGTGCAGATCGGCGATGAGCGACGCGTCGGTATTCTTGTCCGCATAGCGCCGCCAGTCCTGCCGGGAGGGTGCGGCACAGGCTGACACAAACAGGGCAAGAGGCAAGGCTTTTTCTCTCTTGCGCAGGGAATGGACAATTCCGAAAGCGAGCAGCGCCCCCATGCTGTGCCCGAAGAATGCGTATCGCCGAGGCGGATACGCCTCGAGCTCATCCGCAAGGCGTTCGACCAGTAAAGGGAAGCTTCTCTCGAATGTTTCATCCAGACGGCCTCCCCGGCCCGGCAACTCGATCGGCTCCACTTGCACCCAGGAAGGCAGCCTGCGCCGCCAGCGCAAATACATTACTGAGCTCGCGCCCGCGCAAGGCAGTGCGAAAAGCGTCAGAGGTGCAGACATCACCTGGCTTCAACTGGACATTGTTCGTCCATGAAGCGCCTCAGGCTGAGGGGACGCATATCCGTCCATACTTTCTCTACATGTTCGAGGCAGGTTTTCTTGTCTCCCAGCACCCCGATGTCACGCCATCCTCCCGGAATGGCTTTCCACTCCGGCCAGATGGAGTACTGCTCTTCATGATTGACCAGCACGCGAAACGTCCCGTCTTCGCGGTCGAAGCAACTTGTCATGTTTGTTCTTCCCCTTAGTCTGTAAGCAGATGGCGTTCCAGATTCCCTGGACGAATTCCAATGATTGGAAATGCGTCTTAATCTTATTTGGAATCTTGTTTAGCTAGACGAATAAGGATTCGAAGAATTTAGGAAAATGACTGATAGCCTGCAGGGCTTTTTGATCAAAGCCAGTTATAATCTACCAGGACAAAATTTTTTCGTAGCCTGTTCATCGCAAAGATGCCGCGATAAAACCACCCCCCCAACTAGCAAGTATCAGGGCATAGATTTCAGGTTCAGGAACAATTGCGACTGCAATAACCTGTCCTCGATTGGTGATCCCTGCATTGGAACCGGTAGTAGTAATATGAGTGCATCCAGGTACGAGCAATGACATTGAATGAACTGAAATCTGATACCCCTGATACCCATCGGCAGTGCGGGCAATTCAGTTGGGGTCACCTAGTCAAGGAGGCGATCACTAGCAGAACGTTTCGGGTGGTCGTAACGATGAGGCTGTGCCAGGCGGCAGCAGCAGAGCCGGGTCTCCTGCGCCTTACGCTCATCCCTTTGAAAATTATGCATCGTTTGTCGACGCATTTGGCGGCTGTAGACTTTTCCTGGCGGACCAAGGTTGGCGCAGGTATAGCCATAACACATGGCTGGGGGCTGGTTGTGAATCCAGGCGCAAGGATTGGTAATAACGTAACCCTTTTTCATGGGGTCACCCTTGGGCGCCGTGATCGCATTTCCCCTGACGGAAATCGTCAAACTGAATACCCCGTCATTGAGGACGAAGTCTGGATCGGACCCCACGCGATCATCGTCGGAGGAGTAACCATAGGTCGCGGAAGCAGAATCGCAGGAGGCACATTTGTTACAGAGAGCGTCCCTCCTTATTCAATTGTATCGGGAAATCCCTCTACGATTGTTAAAGCGAATTGTACGCCGGATGTAATGAATCCCGCTCCCCTCTGATAAGACGCACGAATCATTCAGAGATATTGCATATTGGTACCCGTTTTATCTCTTCGTCATCAATCCTCGGCAGGCGGTTCAAAGGGTGGAACAAGACCGGTGATGAGCCAGAGGCGGAAGGCCTCGTCGTAGGCCTTTCTATGTGCCGGATTCATGTTCAACCAACCGATCAGCTCTTCCCATTCAGCGGGGCTGAGTGACTCGTGCTCACGTATTACCCACTCGACTGCTGTATGCCACACCTGATCCGAATCCTGGTCCTCTGAATTCGCCACGGTTTCACCTTGATGTTCCCCCGATGAATCTTCGAATTCATCGATTTTCCACAGTTTTAAACTTACCCGAAACAAGTATAGCGGATACCGCTGTGCAAGTGCTTCCAGGCGGTGGGAGTGATCAAGCTGGCAGTGATCAAGTGGGGGACTAGGTGGATTGGAGAGCAGCGCGGCAATGGTCTATTGCCTCGTGGATCAGGATATTCACCAGGGATGTCGAGATAGCCAGTTCGGCCGCGATGGCGCGATGCGTCTGCCCTTCCAGACGATGGAGTTCAAAAGCGCGCCTCGTCCGCTCCGGAAGTTCCGATATTGCTTTTGCAACCAGTTTCAGATGCTCGCGGCTGATGACTGTGGCTTCAGGCATTCCGATGTGGGATGGCACATGCAGCCCGCCGTCTTCGCCCTCGAAAAGATTCAATTCGAATGAAATGCGCCGATGATGATCGATGGCAAGGTTGCGAACTATCTGGAACAGGTATGCCACAGGCTGCTTGACATGGAATACTGCCGCTGCTTCCGATACTTTGAGATATGCATCCTGCACCACGTCCTCCGCCCGTTCGGGATTACCGAGAATCTTGAGCGCCGCCCAGCGCAACTGGGACCGATGAGCCATGAAAACTTCGCTCAGTTCAATCTGCTCTTCGACAATCATCACCGCATCTCCACAGGAAGCATATAATAATAACAATAACGAGAACTATTCTTATTATCATATAGCAATTTCTATTTTACAATATAGATTAACTTCCGGTTCCGAAGGATATAGCGAATATCCTCGCTTCTCGGATCGGCTTGAACCGAAATGCCCAGGATATTTGCGATAATAATTGTTTCGATTTCCCTTGCCGGAATTGGCGGTTGCAAAACATCTCCACTGAGAAATCCTGGAGATGCAGGCGCAGCATTCCCATCCAGATGGGCGGCGGATAAAGGGACTCCACAGCCGACCCCCGAAAACTGGGTAGAAGCTTTTGGTGATCCTAATCTGAGTGCCCTGGTTAACAGCGCCCTGGCAGATAATTATCAACTGAAGGCTGTGGCGGCGCGGGTAAAAGCTGCGGTGGCCCAGGCGCGCATAGACGGTGCAAGCCGATGGCCACAACTGCTCTTTGCCCCGGATTACCAGTATACGCAAATCCGCGAGGCGGGATTCGGTTCGGCTCGATTCAGTGTGTTTGAAACATTGTTCAGCTTGAGCTGGGAGCTTGATGTGTGGGGACGGATAAGCGACTTCCAGCAGGCAGCAATAAGAGAGGCGAATGCAACCGCAGCCGATTTTCAAGGCGCGCGCCTGTCTCTGGCCGCCCGGGTGGCGCAGGGTTATTTTGAGCTTGCCGAAGCCAGGCTCCAAGCAGCAGTGGGAGAGCGATCAGTAAAGGACCGAAGCGTTATTGTCGACCTGGTACGTGGACGCTTTGCCCGCGGTTTGACGAAAGCGCTCGACGTGCGCCTGGCCCTCACCGACCTTGCCAATGCGGAGGCTGAGCTTACCCAGGCGCACAACCAGGTTCAGATCATTGCACGCCGACTGCAAGTGCTGCTGGGGCGCTATCCGGAAGCTGTGCTGACGGCGACTGCGGAACTGCCTGAACTTCCACCCGATATGCCAGCGGGGTTGCCCTCGGAATTGCTGGAAAGACGTCCGGATCTCGTCGCTGCCTATGATCGTTTGCTGGCTGCCGACTCACGTCTGCAAAGCACGAGAAAATTACTGCTGCCGCGTGTTGCCCTGACTGCAGCCGGAGGAATGCGCAGCCAGGCACTGACCGAATTGGTGGATCCCAGGGCTCTCGCATGGAACGTGCTCATCGGCTTGGCGCAACCGGTATTCACGGGAGGGCGCATCCGGGGCCAGATCGAACTTGACAAGGCGCAGACCGAGCAGGCCCTTAATCTGTACAAGGACACGGCACTCAATGCTTTCCGGGAAGTGGAACAGGCGCTGGCAGCCGACGAATGGCTACGGAAGGAAGAAAAAGCCTTGAAAAATGCGGTTGAACAAACCGAAGCCAGCCGAAAACTGGCAGTCTATTCCTATCAACATGGGTATATCGAAATTCTTACACTGCTGGACAGTTACCGTAGCACCCTCACTGCTCAAAGTGCGCATCTTTCCGTCAGGCGCCAGCTTCTGAGCAATCGAATCAATCTTTACCTGGCATTAGGAGGCAGCATTTGCGAAGCCTGCTGAAACAAGTGGCAAGCAAGAGCATGCTCAAAATCATCATCCCCGTTCTTGTTGTGCTGGCAGGCATCAGTATTTCGTGGGCGATTGCCGTTCACCGGCCGTCACTGAAATCCGAATTGCCGGATAGCGGAATACCAGTGGTAGGGGTAATCGAGGCAACTCCACAAACGATCAAGCTGAATATTCGCTCCCAAGGTGTGGTCGTACCCCGTACCGAGATTGACCTCGTCCCCGAAGTAGCGGGCCAGATCGTCCGGCTCCATCCCAGCCTGGCCGCCGGGGGTTTTTTTGAGGCGGGCGATATCCTGATGATGATCGATACGCGCGACTATGATCACGCGATCGCCGAGGCACACGCACGCATCGCCGAGGCGGAGCGCCAGGTTGCGATGGAAGAGGCGCAGGCGGAACAGGCGCGCCAGGAATGGCAGGTTCTGGGGGAAGGAATGCCCTCGCCTTTGACCATGCGCGAGCCGCAACTGGCGGAGGCACGCGCAAAATTGAAGGCCGCGCAGGCCGACATGGTAAAAGCCCGCCTGCAGCGAAGCCGCTGCGAGTGGCGCTCGCCATTTGCAGGACGTGTGCGCAACATGCATATCGGTCTTGGTCAGTACGTTCAACCTGGAGAAAAACTGGCCCGCCTTTATGCAACCGATGTTGCCCAGATACGTCTGCCTTTGGCGACCGACCAATTCGCATACCTCGATCTCCTGCTCGATCACAGGGACAACAAGGCAGAAAGGGGGCCCAGGGTCATCTTGAGCGGAGAATTTGCCGGTATCACTCGTCGGTGGGAGGGGCACGTTATCCGGACGGAGGGTGCGCTGGATGAGGAAACTGGACTCCTCCACGCCATTGCCGAGGTGCAGAATCCTTATAAGGTCAAGCCGGGCCAGCCTCCGCTCATACCCGGCTTGTTTGTAAGAGCCGAGATCGAAGGGCGGGAGCAGGCCGATGTCTTTGTATTGCCGCCCGGTGCCGTCAATGCTTCCCAGGAGGTGCTACTCGTCGACGCGGAAAACCGCCTGCATATCCGTCGTGTAGAAATATTGCGTCGTGAACCCGATCGCATTCTTGCCAAAAGCGGATTGAAGGCAGGGGAAAGGCTGGTCATTTCGAGAATCGAAGTTCCGGTGGAAGGAATGAAGGTAAGCGCCGAGATTGTGGCTCCGGGGCCGAAGCTCAAAAAGACCGGTCTGGAGACGACAATGCAGGGCAACGCGCGATGAGCGAAGCTTTTATGCGTGACTGTTCTGCATTCCATCCGCTATGCCCACATCTTGGCCAAGGGAGGATCCATTCGTGAGTTTTTTTGAATGAAGAGTACCTTTTCTCCTTCCCTTCCCTCCTCCGGTCCGATTGCGTGGTTCGCGGCTAATCCGATCGCTGCCAACCTCCTCATGTTGCTCATTCTGCTTGGGGGTGCGGGCAGTCTGCTGTTGATGGACAAGGAAGTGTTCCCCCGTTTCATGCCACATCAGATCGAGATCAAGGCCACCTATCCCGGAGCAGGTCCTCAGGAGATCGAAGAGTCTGTTTGCATCCGCATCGAAGAGGCGGTCTACAACTTGCCCGGCATTAAAAGGTTGAATTCGGAAATTGTCGAGGGGGAATGCACGATCAAGCTGACCGCTCTGCCCACCTACGACAGGGATCAGGTGATGAATGCGGCGCGTGGAAGAGTGCAAGCGATTCAGCGTCTGCCGAAAGGCCTGGAGAAGATTGACGTGCAGCCGGCAAACCGCATCGGAGATGATGGCGTTATCTGGGTGGCGTTATATGGCCCTACCGATCCGCTTACCCTCAGGCGCTTGGGCGACGGCATTCATGCCGAACTCTCCCGCATACCGGGGGTAACGCGGGCGCACAACTATTACGAGCTGCCGTACGAGATTGCTATAGAGGTATCCACGGAGAAACTGCGCCAGTATGGCGTCTCGCTCAAGGAGGTGACGGAAACCATTCGACGCGCTTCGGTGGACCTGCCCGGAGGGGTAATGAAGAATCCGGCAGGGGAGCTGCTGCTCAGGGTCAAGGGCAAGGCCCAGGATGATGTATCGGTTGGAAATCTGGTGGTGAGCACCCGGCCGGACGGAAGCCGTGTGCTGCTTCGCGATGTAGCGGTCATCAAGGATGGCCTGGAAGAGCGGTTGTCGGAGTGGCACCACAATGGGGAAACCGCTCAAGGCTGGGAAATTCATGCCGAAAAAGATTCAGTAGCTGTGGCACGCCGTGTCAAGGCTTACGTAGCGGAAAAAAAAGCGGAGCTTCCCCAGGGAGTGGGCCTGATCACCTGGTGGGACGATTCGCAGGCTTACGAAGAGCGCATTGGCACCCTGCTCGAGGACGGGCTCACGGGATTCGCACTGGTCTGCCTCATCCTGACGCTGTTCCTTCAGTTCAAAGTGGCCGTGTGGGCCGGAGCGGGAATTCTGACGTCGATATTCGGCGCGTTCTGGCTGATGCCAGCTCTGGATATTTCCCTCAACATGCTGTCGCTATTCGGTTTCCTGCTAGCGATGGGAATTCTCGTGGATGATGCAATTATCATAGGAGAAGCCATCTATGCCCGCCAGGAAGAGGCGAAAGCAGGAGCCGCTGCCGCGACGGGAGAAGGGAACGGCTCATCGGCTGCGGAATTCCGCTGGGTGCAAAGAAACCTGCAAGCAGCAATCCTCGGCGCGCGCGAAGTCGCGCTGCCGGTTACTCTCGCCGTCATGATCGCGCTTGTCGCGTTTCTGCCCGGCTTATTCCTGCCGGGGTGGGCAGGCCAGATGATGAAACCCATCTGTCTGGTAATGGTTCTCACGCTGGTATTTTCGCTGGTTGAAGCGCTGCTGATCCTGCCCTCTCATCTGGCGACACCCTCCAGGAGCACATGGGCCTATCCCCCGTTGCTGCGGCTGCGCGCCGCGCTCAATCATGGATTGCAGCAGTTCGTCCGCCGTGTTTACGAACCATTGCTACAGAAAGCGCTTGCCTGGCGTTATCTCACGATCGCCATTTTCGCTGTCCTGCTGATGCTGGCTGTGGCACTGGTGGCCGGAGGCCATGTACGGATGGCCTTGCAGGCAGACGTGACAAAAGAGAGCTTCTGGGTCTACCTGAAATTGCCCGAAGACGCACCCTATAGCGAAACGCGGAGAATAGCGGAAAAAGTAGAACAGGCGCTGCTGCAATTGCGGGAGGAGCTGGATAGAGAGGCAGCAGACAGTGACCCGAATATCGGCGGGAGCGTCATCGTCGGCATGGAAACGATCATCGCGGAGCACAGCGCGGGTTTTTGGACCGAACTCTCTCCCACCGGACGCCAGCACATCGTGGTAGAGGATTTCATCCGGGAATGGCGCAAGCGTATCGGTGACATCGGCCGAGCCAAGATCGATTTCCTGTACAAGGAGGGGGATCTCCCCTACGATATCGAATTCGATCTCGGCCACCCCGATCCGGAGACCCTGACGGCAGCCGTGACGGTATTCAAACAGAAACTGGCGGATTACATCGGGGTATACGATGTGGTGGATTCCGCCGAGGCCGGCAAACCCGAAGTCCGCCTGCGTCTCAAACCCGAGGCGGAACGGCTGGGCATCCGGCTGGAAGATATTGCCGAGCAAATGCGCCACGCCTACTATGGCGACGAAGTGCATCGGCTTCAAAGAGGGCGCAATGAGGTCAGGGTCATGGTGCGCCTGCCACGTAGCGAGAGGCAGTCACTCGACGATCTGCAGAACCTTCCAGTTCGTTTGCCCAGTGGAGCCCAAGCCCCCCTCGGAGTCCTTGCGGAAATCGAATTGATGCCCGGCCAGGCAAAACTGCTTCGTCAGGACCGGCAGCGCATCCTCAAGGTACAAGCCCAGACCGACCCCAAACTTGCTGATGTGAATCAGATTTATGCCGGTTTTGCAGCGCATGAAATACCTGAAATAAAACGTCAGTTTCCAGGGTTGGATATCGACATTGGCGAAGAGCGCCAGGAACAGGAACAGACAATCCAGAAGCTGGTGCTTTTTACCGGAGCTGCCCTGGCCGTTATCTATGCCCTAATTGCCATCCCCTTTCGTTCGTATACCAAGCCGCTGATCTTTCTTCTGGCGGCTCCGGTGGCCTGGAGCGGCGCGGTGTGGGCGCACTGGCTGATCGGTCTTCCGCTATCCATGGAGTCGCTGGTAGGCATGATCGCCGCGAGCGGGGTGGTAATAAACGATAGCCTGGTACTGCTGGATTACGTACAAAAACGGGGAGACAGCGGCCGGGCCGTATCGGCGCTTATCCTCGAGGCATGCAGCGCCCGCTTCAGGCCAATTCTGCTCGCATTTCTCACCAACTTTGTCGGGTTTCTTCCCATCCTGCTCGAAAGGAGCGAACAGGCACAGTTCCTGGTCCCCATGACGCTCTCCCTGACCGTAGGCCTGCTGGTGGGCATGGCGGCGAGCCTCATACTGACACCCGTATGCTATGCTGTCACCGAGCCTTCCCGCAGGCAGCCGGTTCTGGCGGAAATGGCTCACTGAGGGTTCGAAACTTCGCTGTTTATAAGGATGGTGGCAGTGTTTATAATAAAAACCGTGCTCCAATCCTCCATGATAGCCGCACAGATTTGAGATTTGTTTCTGGCCTTCTGGTCTTCTAACCTTTAACCACCTCTTCAAATTGCCCTGGATTTGATTTTTTTGGTATCTGGAATAGATACCCGGTATTGAAAACCGGAATACGGGCAACTGCACATTCAATTGTAAAGCGTCAAATATGGAATCCGTTTTGAAGCAGTCGCGGCGAATCGTCGTCAAGGTCGGCAGCAGTCTGGTAACGAACCAGGGACAGGGCCTTGACCATGCGGCGCTCGCGCACTGGGCTGGGCAAATCGTTAAACTCAAGAAGATCGGCAAGGAAGTGGTGCTCGTTTCTTCCGGGGCCATAGCGGAGGGGATGCAGCGCCTGAAATGGAAAAAGCGCCCGCACGCGGTCCACGAATTGCAAGCGGCGGCAGCGGTAGGACAGATGGGCCTGGTGCAAGCTTATGAAACCTGCTTCCGCAAGCACGAATTGCAATCAGCCCAGGTTTTGCTCACCCACGAAGACTTGTCCGACCGCAAGCGCTATCTGAACGCGCGCTCCACGCTGGCCACGCTGTTGAATCTGAACGTCATTCCAATCATCAATGAAAATGATACGGTAGCGACCGATGAAATCCGCTTCGGCGATAACGATACGCTAGGCGCACTGGTAACCAACCTGATCGAAGCGGATGTGCTGGTAATTCTGACTGATCAGCAAGGGTTATTCACGGCCGATCCGCGAAAAGATGCCCAGGCGAAACTGGTGGAGCAGGCGAAAGCCGGGGATCCGGACATCGAACGGATGGCGGGGGGTGCAGGCAGCGAAATAGGACGGGGCGGCATGTTGACCAAAGTGCTGGCGGCCAAACGCGCGGCGAGAAGCGGCGCGCACACGGTGATTGCGTCGGGACGCGAAGCGGATGTCCTGATTCGCCTCGCCCGAGGGGAAGCGATCGGCACCCAGTTGCTGGCGGAAACCATGACGCTTGCCGCTCGCAAGCAGTGGCTGGCGGACCATCTGCAAATCCGGGGAAATGTCACGCTGGACGAAGGAGCGGTGGAAGCACTGGCCGTTGGCGGCAAAAGTCTTCTGCCGGTCGGCGTGACCGACGTGCGTGGCAACTTCGAGCGTGGTGAGGTCGTAGGCTGCCTTGATCCGCAAGGAAGGGAAATCGCCCGCGGGCTGGTCAATTACAATGCTACGGAAACCCAGCGTATTCTCCGTCGGGCAAGCGACGAAATCGAAAGCCTTCTCGGCTATATAGGTGAACCGGAGCTCATCCACAGGGATAACCTGGTTCTGCTTTAACACCTCTATGCAATACTCATTATCGCGGGAGAAAACCTGATGAAACCAATGACCAGAATTGACGATAATTTCTCCACCAGCCCCCAGATCGATGCCGAAGATCTGATCGATATCAAGGCCGCGGGTTTTAAAAGTGTGATTTGCAACCGCCCGGATAGCGAGGACGGAGGCCATCATCCAAACCACGATTTTCTCGCATCTGAAGCCAGCAAGCTGGGACTTGAATTTGCTTACCTACCGATTGTGCCAGGACAAATCAATGACAGTCACGTTGAGCAGTTCAAGACACTCATGAACGAACTGCCTGGTCCTACCCTTGGCTACTGCCGTCTCGGGCTTCGCTCCAAAGCACTTTACGAGCGCTCGCGATAAATATTCTTAAAATAGGCCGATCCGGGAGTTCGCTTTCATGGTGGTCAGTCCAGCCCCCGCCTAACCGTCACTTTGTTTCGCCTTCCTTGTGGAGAAGGAGAGCACTCATCCTCTCAGCTAATACCTTACCGCTCGCGGATGGATGCCGGCTTTCAACGCCTGGATCGCTTCATCCGCATCCTTCACTGTCTGAAGTCCGAGAGGACAGAAAAAATACCGGTAAAGCGCGCGCTGAGGATAGTTCTGGACGATACCTTCGAGATCGACCCATTTCGACAATCCTGCCCGTGCCCAGGTTTTATCGTTGCGCCCATAGGCATAGGTTCTTTTCTCTTCGGTCTGGCAGCGTATTCCCTCGTAGCTCACATTCATCGCACCCGTGGGGGACTTGATGACGAGGGTGTAACGCACGACACCATCTTCTCCCACTGTAATAGACGCACCGTCGACGTAATGCGTATTCGAACTTGCGGGGCCTGCATCGAATTGCAGCAGATTTTCCTGTTCGGGATAAGGAGGCAATTCCGCCTGCAGCTCAACCCACGGCCGTTCATGATCGAACTCATATTCGAATTTTTGTTGCTGGGCAGAAGCTGAAATCGATGCACTCGAAAGCAGCAACCAGAATATGAGCAGGTAAGTTCTCATCACCCCGCGAGATCCGCGGTCAGATCATCCATCAAAGCATTCCGCACTGCCGCATCCACTTCCTGCCCCGGCACTTTATAGGCAAGATGATCGATGCCCATGCTCAAAGAGGCACCTTCACGCAACGCCTTTATCATTTCCAGCTCCAGCTCGAATCGCAGAAAATGGACGGAAGCGGTCTTTTTTTCATTCTCCCGATCCAGGTCTTCATCCGCAATGGCATAGACCGGATCGAAGCCGTTCACTTTTACCCACACCTTGTCCTCTATGCCTATCAATTCGGCCAATCTGGCTACGCGCTCGACAGGATCCGGGTACTCGATCATCATGGTTGCCTTCCAGTTGGTCCCATCCGGCACCAGCGGATTGTAGGCTTCCAGTTCATCCTGAATGCCAGCTTCCTCAAAAATCTTTTCTACCCGCAGCATTTCCTGGATCTGATACCGCATCGTCAGCTCATCCTCGAAAATGAGTGTCACGTTCGTGCCGAGATGTACCTTACGGTTACGTTTGTGCGCCATTACGCGTGCACGGAATTCCTGCCGTGACTTTGCGTAATCTTCCAGGGTCATCAGGCTGCTGCGTGTGATCGGAGGCATAATTATTATTTGATCATGATAATGAATAGAGGCAACGCCAGCTGAACATCGGCAGTCGTTCAGGCCAGCCCGTAAGCAATGCGGATGAGGGTCAGGGGATGCACCTTCTGCGCGCTTGTCTCGCCCATTCCCTGCTCGATATGGCGACCAGCGATGGCGCAATCGGAACTGATATAGTCAGGATCATGCTGAGCCATCTGCCTGAACACAGGCCTGCCGATTTTCATGGAGTCGGCAAAGTATTCGCTTTTTACGCCCCAGGTGCCGTCGTGCCCGGAGCAGCGCTCCACGATGGTCACCTTCGTGTCCGGCACCATCTGCAACAGATCTTTCGTCTTCTGCCCGATATTCTGCACGCGCAAGTGGCAGGGGATATGGTACGAAACCTTGCCTAGAGATTTCTTGAAATCTGTTTTCAACAGGCCATCACGGTTTCGCATCGCCAGATATTCGAAGGGATCGAGCATGGCTTTGGCTACCGCCTTCACATCCTCGTCGTCCGGGAACATGAGCGGCAATTCCTGTTTGTACATGAGCGTGCAGGACGGCACCGCGGTGAGTATTGCATAACCTTCCCTGGCCAGTTTCGCCAGCGGGGGAATATTTTTGTCCTTGAGTTCTTTCACCGAGTGCAAGTCGCCCAGTTCCAGCTTCGGCATTCCACAACAGGCTTCTTTCTCCACGAGGCGCACTGGAATCTCGTTATGGTCCAGTATCTTCAATAAGTCGTGCCCTATTCCAGGCTCGTTATAGTTGATATAACAGGTGGAATAAATCGCCACTTTCCCCGGCGTCCGCTCGCCGTTGCGCACTTCGTGGTCCGCGTTCGGTTGGGCAGTTGCGCGAAATCTGTGACTGTCGTACTCCGGCAATCTGCGCTCGGCGTGAATGCCAAGCATGCTGTCCATCAGTTTGCGGGTAGTGGGTGCCTTGTTGATCGCATTGACTGCCTGGACCACCACGGGAATACTGGCAAGCTTACCCACTGCGTCGGTGCTGGACAACAGCTTGTCACGGAAACGCACGTCGCCTTTTTTGTGCTTGACCGCCTTGGCGCGCAGCATCAGGTGCGGAAAATCGACATTCCATGGATGAGGAGGCACATACGGGCATTTCGTCATGGAGCACATATCGCAGAGATAGCAGCGATCCACTACCTCCCAATATCGGGATTTCTCCACTGCGTCCAGTTCGCCGGTCGGTCCCTCATCTATGAGATCGAATAAGCGCGGGAACGCGGTGCACAGACTCACGCAGCGGCGGCAGCCGTGGCATATATCGAAGACACGTTCCATCTCGGCGAACAGCTTCGGCTCGTCATAATATTCCGGGTTTTCCCAATCGATGGGAAGGCGCTTTGGCGCCTCCAGGCTGCCTTCGCGAGTGGTCATACGTGAAAATGAATGCAGAAATAAAACAGATGGGAATTCAGCTGAAAGTTCTGAAACAATAACAATACAAGCGGAAGGAACGGGATGCAGGAGCCGATCCCTTCCGCTTGTTGTCTATAGCCGCTTCTCGGGCGGGCTGCCTGTCGGGCTACTTGTCGAATCGTTAGTCACCGAGATTGTCCAGAGCCTTCTGGAAGCGGTTGGCGTGAGAGCGTTCGGCCTTGCCCAGTGTCTCAAACCATTCGGCGATTTCATCGAAACCTTCATCACGTGCAGTTTTAGTCATTCCGGGATACATATCCGTATATTCATGTGTCTCCCCGGCAATTGCGGTTTCAAGGTTGGCGCGGGTCGAACCGAACGGCAAGCCGGTGGCGGGATCGCCGCTCGCCTCCAGGTATTCCAGGTGGCCGAGCGCATGTCCGGTTTCGCCTTCAGCAGTGGAGCGGAAAACCACTGCAACATCGTTTTGCCCTTCCACATCCGCTTTGTTTGCGAAGTAGAGATAACGCCGGTTCGCCTGCGATTCCCCGGCAAAAGCCGCTTTCAAATTTTCCTCGGTTTTGGTTCCTTTGAGTTCCATCATTCCCCTCCTGTAATCAAATTGCCATAAATAAAATAAAGCTTTCCGCCAATGCGACGGGATATGCGATTCGAATGAACCGGGACCAACCGGGGCTATATGCATCAGCTCGCTAACCCTATGAGACTATCGAAGGCCACTTGAGTTGTCAACCGCCTATATGCGTTCCTTATATTCCGCCTTTCTGCCGATGCGAACCGGACTGGAAATTCAGGTAAGCAGGTTTTGCGGCTTGCCCGCAACCCAGGCTTCGATATTGTCGACCAGCTGATCGGCAAGAAAACGCATGGCCTCGGTAGAGGCCCAGGCGATGTGAGGTGTCAGGATAAAGTTGGGACGATGCAAGCCAAGCAGGGGATTGCCGTTTCTTGGGGGTTCCGTCGTCAGCACATCGAAACCGGCGCCGGCGATAGTGCCATCGTCCAGGGCCTGTACCAGCGCTGCCTCATCCACCAATCCTCCCCGCGCGGTGTTGATGAGCAATGCGCTGCGCTTCATCTTGCGCAATTCGTCCGTGCCAATCAGGTTTCGGGTAGCGGGCGTCAGCGGGCAATGCAGTGAGAGGATGTCGGATTCCGCAAGCACCTGATCGAACGGGGTGAGAACCACGTCCTTCTTCTTCCGCGATTCATGATAGGCAAAAAGCACCCGCATGCCGAATCCCTGTGCAATGGCGGCAGTGCCGCGCCCAATCGTGCCCTCCCCGACAATCCCGATGGTAGCACCAAACAACTCGCTGATCTCATGAGTAAACAGGCAGAACTGCTCCGATTTCTGCCACCTTCCCTGCTCGATCTCCTGCCGGTAAGCAAAAAGATTTCTGCGTAGCGCGAGCACCAGGGCGAATACATGCTCAGGTACGGTATGAATTGCATAATTGCGGATATTCGCCACGGCAATGCCGTGTCTGCGGCAAGCGCCGATATCGACAGCGTCATATCCGGTAGCCGCGATGGCGACCATTTTCAGCTTTGGCAATTGCGCCAGGGTTTCCTCGCTCAACCCCACCTTGTTGATGATTGCGATGGTTGCGTGCTGCAAATGCGATACCACTTGATCCTGCGTTGTTTTGGCGTATTCCTCGTACGTATGCTCGAAGTTCGGCCGGCGCACCTCCACCTGCAGGGAATCCCTTTCCAGAAAAACGACGTGATGATTCATGTTCATTTCCCTCTTGTATGAAATTTGTACAGGAAACCGGAATTCCAGTGCAGTATCGGCAGAACCGGCAGAACCGGTACGGACGATGTTACTCCCGGTTCATTCTCGCTGAAAAAAGACTGGCCGAAACGATCATTGCTCCGCCGGTCCATTCCCTCAGCGTCATGGCTTCGTCGGTCAGGAAGTAAGCTGCAACCGCCGCCACCACCAACTCGAACAGCATAATCACGATAGCCTGGTTGGCAGGGGTATGGGTAAGCCCGTATTGCACGACCAGGCTCAGGGCAAATACCGTCAACCCCACCAGCAGCAGGAGCAAAAGCGTATAGGTGGAAACATCGACCGATACAGGCAGATCAGGC
This sequence comes from Nitrosospira sp. CT, assembly GCF_059489795.1. Lineage (NCBI taxonomy): Bacteria > Pseudomonadati > Pseudomonadota > Betaproteobacteria > Nitrosomonadales > Nitrosomonadaceae > Nitrosospira > Nitrosospira sp. CT. The sequence continues at coordinate 41,489 of NZ_JCAHZJ010000032.1, read as the reverse complement.
AGGAACAGACTGTAACCGAATGCCACCAGGGCAACTCCCACCCATACCGCAACCGATTTTAATTGAACATCATGATACTGGTCTTTTCTGCTCAGCACGTTCGCCAGAGCGAACATGAAACCAGCGGATATTCCCATCCAGTCGGCATAGGAGGAAGGCAGCAGGCTGCCTTCCGGCTGCCATAACATGATTATCGCACCTCCCAAAGAAAAAACGATAACCAGGTAGCCGTGCACGCTTAATACCTCGCCCAGCAGGAAGCGCGCAAATACGATGGTCCATAGCGGCGAGAGGTAAAATAACAGCATGACCCGCATGATTTCGCCATGGAGCACCCCAAGAACGTAAGCGAGGTTGGCCCAGCCTGCGGATAATCCTATTCCGACAAGCAGCCAGGTTTCCCTGTCAAGCATGCGTACGGTGCGCAATTTATCACGAAATACGGCCAGGCCGAGCAGCAGGGCCACAAGGTAGGTAATAACGGTTGCAGCCGGCCCGCTTACCCCGGCCTGTTCCAATAAGCGGTAGGGGTACCACAGCAAACCCCAGATCGTGGCGCCCACAAGCAGGGCAGCGATCGGGAAAGCGCTTTGCCCGCCGCTTCGTTCACCTTGGGTATATTGTTTATTTTGCTTTGTGAGCAAGAGAGTGCCCTCTTATAATCCTGCTTCGATCAATCACTCAACCTGGGGAATAGAGCTTTCTTCCCACCACCTTAAATTGAATCCTAATCTGGACCGCCTGCAACCATACCCTTTCGAGAAGCTCACCAAGCTATTCGCAGGAATCGAACCTGCATCGGCTTTTACGCCAATCAGCCTCCACATCGGGGAGCCCAAGCATTCGACTCCGGATTTCATTCGCCAGACCTTGACGGAAAATCTGGTGAAGATGGCGCACTATCCGGCAACTCTCGGGGCGCGATCCCTGCGTGCAAGTATCGGCAAATGGCTGATGCAGCGCTACGGCCTGCCGGCAATCGCTCCCGATACCGAAATCCTGCCGGTCAACGGCAGCCGGGAAGCATTGTTTTCTTTTGCGCAGGCAGTGATCGATTCTTCCAGGTCCGATGCAATTGTAATTTGTCCGAACCCGTTTTATCAGATATACGAAGGCGCTGCCTTGCTTGCGGGCGCAACGCCCTGTTTCCTCAATACCCTGCCCGAGAATGATTTTTCGCTCGATTATGCTCAGTTACCGGATGAAATATGGGCGCGCACACAACTCGTGTATGTCTGTTCGCCCGGCAACCCCACCGGGCGGGTAATGTCGATGGACGAATGGCGCCATCTATTCGAGCTTTCGGACCGGTATGGCTTTGTCATTGCGTCGGATGAGTGTTATTCTGAAATCTATTTTGATGAAGCCTCTCCTCCGCTGGGCGCACTCCAGGCCGCCCACCGTCTGGGCCGGGAACGCTTTCCCCGGCTGGTCGTATTCAGCAGCCTTTCCAAAAGATCGAACGTTCCCGGCATGCGTTCCGGATTCGTTGCCGGAGATGCGGCGATCCTGAAAAAATTCCTGCTCTACCGCACCTACCACGGCAGTGCGATGAATCCGGCAGTGCAGGCGGCAAGCGAGGAGGCGTGGAATGATGAGGTTCATGTTGTCGAAAACCGCCGCCTCTATCGCGAGAAATTCAAAGCAGTCATCAAATTACTTCAGGGTACGCTACCGGTCTCGCTGCCTGAGGCGGCTTTCTACCTGTGGCTGAAAATACCGATGAATGACGTCGAATTCGCCCGGCAGCTCTATCGCGATTATAATGTCACGGTTTTGCCCGGCAGCTATCTTGCACGGCATGCGCATGGGATCAACCCCGGCGAAAATTTTGTCCGGATTGCCTTGGTGGCATCCGTAATGGAATGCGCCGCCGCTACCGAGCGGATAAAAAAGCTGGTATCCAGCCTGTAGCAGGCAGCCTGTAGAGCAGCGATATATCAACAAGAAATCGAAGGAAGACCATGGATCAGCTCCAAAGCACGATTGAAGAAGCGTTTGAACGCCGCGCCGAGATTACACCGCGTAACGTCGAAGCGAAGCTCAAGGAATCCATTACCCAGGTACTGGAAATGCTCGACAGCGGTAAACTGCGGGTGGCGGAAAAAACGGACGGTGAATGGAAAACCCATCAATGGATAAAAAAAGCCGTGCTGCTGTCATTCCGCATCGAGGACAACAGTTTCATCAAGGGGGGATTTTCCAATTATTTCGACAAGGTACCTTCCAAGTTTGCAGATTACAGCTCCCGCGATTTTCGTAATGGCGGCTTCCGCGTCGTGCCTCCCGCAACCGTACGCAAAGGCGCTTTCATTGCCAGCAATGTCGTGCTGATGCCCTCCTACGTCAATATCGGTGCATACGTAGATGAAGGCACCATGGTCGATACCTGGGCTACGGTGGGTTCCTGCGCGCAGATCGGGAAAAATGTGCATCTATCCGGCGGTGTCGGAATCGGCGGAGTGCTCGAGCCCGTGCAGGCCAATCCTACCATTATCGAGGACAACTGTTTCATTGGCGCACGCTCGGAAGTCGTGGAAGGCGTGATTGTCGGTGAAAATTCCGTGATTTCGATGGGCGTATACATCGGCCAGAGCACCAGGATTTATGACCGCGAAACAGGTGAAATCAGCTATGGCCGCATCCCAGCCGGTTCCGTCGTCGTTTCCGGCAGCCTGCCCTCCGCGGACGGCAAATACAGCCTCTATTGTGCAGTCATCGTGAAACAGGTGGATGCCAAAACGCGCGCGAAAACCGGTATCAATGAGCTGTTGCGCGGCATTTAACGCGGCTACAAGTAGCGCAGGCAGATTGGAATTGGAGTGAAGCACGAGCCCAGGAGCAGCAGTAGGATGGATGGGTCTGAAAGCCGCAACTCATTACCCATCACCGAAACTCGATGGGTTACGCTCCACTCCACCCATCCTGCGATTATTCGAGCTTGCGGTATCAAACCCCATAAAGGCGGCGTACGTAGTACGCTTTAAAGTACATACCCCAGGTAACTTGTATTCCTTTATCATCATTGCCATATAAATTCTTTTCTGGAAAATAATCCATGCTCAATAACACGCTGGCGCTCGCGCAAATGCTGATCGCCCGCCGCTCTCCGACACCTTTCGACAATGGCTGCCAGGAAATCCTGATCGATCGCCTGGAAAGAATCGGCTTCAACATTGAAAGAATACGCTGCGGCGAAGTCGATAATCTGTGGGCCAGGCGCGGAACGGGAGCACCGCTGATTTGCTTTGCCGGTCACACCGATGTCGTGCCAACCGGCCCCCTGGAAAAATGGGAAAGTGACCCATTCGATCCCGTCACTCGAAGTGGCAGGCTTTATGGGCGCGGCGCCGCCGACATGAAGGGATCGATAGCAGCATTCATCACCGCAATCGAGGCTTTCGTCGCGGAGCATCCCGATCACGATGGTTCGATTGCGCTCCTGATCACCTCGGATGAGGAAGGTATTGCGGTAGACGGTACTGTACGGGTGGTGGAAGCCCTCAAGGCGCGCAATGAACTGATCGATTATTGCATCGTCGGAGAACCCACCTCTGTCGACAAGCTCGGCGATATGATCAAGAACGGACGGCGCGGCTCCCTGTCCGGAACGTTAACTGTGAAGGGTATACAGGGCCACATTGCTTATCCTCACCTGGCAAAAAACCCAATACACCTGGCGGCTCCCGCCATTGCCGAACTGGCCAATACGAAGTGGGACGAAGGCAACGAATATTTTCCCCCTACTACCTGGCAGGTTTCGAATATCAATGGGGGTACGGGTGCCACCAACGTAATTCCTGGCGAAGTAACGATACTGTTCAATTTTCGTTTCTCCACCGCTAGCACGGTAGAATCACTTAAAACCCGGGTGCATGAAATTCTCGACCGGCATAACCTCGAATACGACTTGCAATGGGAAAATTCAGGCAAGCCTTACCTCACCCCGAGGGGCAGCTTGGTCGATGCGGTAAGTGCCGCCATTCGCGCTGTAACGGAAATCGAGCCTGAGCTTTCCACCTCGGGAGGAACCTCGGACGGCCGCTTCATTGCCGACATCTGCCCACAAGTGGTGGAGTTGGGACCACGGAATGCAACCATTCACAAGATCAACGAATACGTCGAGGTTGCGGATCTGGAACAGCTGCCGCAGATTTACCGCCTCACGATCCAGCGTTTGCTGCTGAGATGATAAGAATAAATCCGGAGATCACCCATTTCTACGGACAGGACTGACCCGGACGTACACACACATCATCGCACTGCCCGCTCTCACAGCTACCGCAGCATCTCCAGCCGGTGGGGCAGCACTGCTGCGGGGGCGGGCAAACCACCTGGCAAAGCAGTCTACATTGCTGCGGAATGACCTTGGCAGATGCAATATCCGCAAAAGCTGCATGAGCGGCACGATAAGTATTGCTTGCCATGTACATGGACGCCTCTGCGTTAAATCCTGGCATATTCCCGTTCATTTCTTGCCTCCTTCCGGTTGCAAGGTTAACTCCATAGGATGACTGATATTTTTGCTTTCGAATATTTTCAAGCGATTAGAAGATAGACGTTAAACCAGGAGTAATCCGTTCGATGGCGCACGGATACATAAGGATCACTTTTTCTCACGGACAGGAATGAATGTTCATTGAAGCCCAAAACCAGCTCCAGACTATCCGCGACGTACTGCGTTTCGCGGTAAGCCGCTTTAACGACGCGGGGCTTCATTTTGGCCATGGCTCTGCCTCAGCGTACGATGAAGCAGCTTATCTCATTCTCCACACGCTGCATCTTCCGCTTGACCAGCTGGAACCGTTCCTGGACGCTCGCCTTCTTCCGGTCGAGCTGGGGTTGGTCTTGAAAACAATCGAGCGCCGCGCAACAGAAAAAATTCCGGCCGCCTATCTGACCAGAGAAGGCTGGCTGGGAGATTTCCGTTTTTATGTGGATGAACGCGTAATCGTACCGCGCTCCTTCATTGCGGAATTGCTGCGGGAACAACTTGCGCCCTGGATAGAAGAGCCGGCAGAAGTTTATTCCGCATTGGATCTGTGCACTGGCTCCGGATGTCTGGCAATACTGCTTGCCCAGGCATTTCCCAATGCAGTGATCGATGCGACAGATATTTCGACTGATGCCTTGCAGGTTGCTAGAAAGAATGTGGCGGAGTATGGCCTGGAAGATCGGATCGATCTTATCCAGTCGGATCTATTCGCGGAATTGGCAGGGCGCCGCTATGATCTTATTGTCAGCAATCCGCCCTATGTCAATGCGGAAGCAATGGCAGCATTGCCGGAGGAATATCGCCATGAGCCGCAAGGTGCGCTTGCCAGCGGCGAGGATGGACTGAAGGCGACAAAGGTAATACTACGGGACGCAGCAAACCATTTGACCGACGATGGCATGCTCATTGTCGAGATCGGTCATAACAGGGAAACCCTGGAGCATGCCTTTCCCGATACACCTTTTACCTGGCTGGAAATCAGTGCGGGGAATGAATTTGTTTTCCTGCTGAAACGGGATCAGCTTCCCGGCCATCAGGCTTTGTAACCGACCAGTTCCAGCAGTCGCCCTATCTCTGCCTCGTTCAATTCCATCGACTTTCCCCGTTTCAAACGTGAGGGCAAGTTGACAGGACCAAAACGAACCCGCATCAGGCGGCTCACCGTCATTCCCGCCGCTTCAAACATTCGGCGCACTTCGCGATTCCTGCCTTCCTTCAATATCACGCGATACCAGTGGTTGGAGCCCTCACCCCCTTCATCTGACAGGTAATCGAACTTGGCCACGCCATCCTCCAGCGCAATACCCGAGGTCAGCAATGTTGCCTGCTCCGGCGTTAGGCGTCCGATGATCCGCACCGCGTACTCGCGCTCGACTTCGAAACGGGGATGCATCAGCCGGTTTGCCAATTCCCCATCCGTGGTGAAAACCAGCAGCCCGCTGGTGTTGTAATCCAGCCTGCCAATAGCGATCCATTTGGATGACCTCAACTGTGGCAGCTTGTCGAAAACCGATGGGCGGCCTTGAGGATCATCGCGGCTGACGATTTCCCCTTCCGGTTTGTGATAGAGCATGACGCGGGGCAGACGCCGGGCGGATCTGAAGTGAATGATGCGCTTTCCTACCCTCACGACATCTCGAACGTCGATACGGTCTCCCACCTGCGCAGTCTTTCCATTGATCGTCACCTGTCCGCTGGCGATCAATTCCTCCATTTCGCGCCTCGAACCCAATCCTGCCTGAGCCAGCACCTTGTGCAATTTCTGTGTAACGGGTTGAGTGGAGGTGGAATCCGCACCAGAGTAAGTTGCTGCCGCTGGTTTTATCGATCCCTTCAGTCGGGTTCGTGCAGGCGATTGAGGTGATCGGGGCAAGCCTGCCGGAGTTAGCGAACCCGGAGATTTGGCGGTCGTCCCTGAGTGGCGTTGTCTGGGCGCATTGGATGATTGCGATGGCTTAGTTTTCATCGCAGTCCCAATTTCAAGCCTTCTGCCAATTTCCCCTTTCTCATGCTAACGAGTACTCGGATGGGACGAGAAAAACTTGTACTGTTTGTATTGAACCCTTCGTCTCCCGCTCCCACTAACCCTTCGTCTTCCCGTTCATCCTGAGCCTGTCGAAGGTCGAACAGGCTTAGGACAGGTTTGTCGAAGAGTGAATCGATAAAAAGGCACAATAACATAAGATAGACAGGGGCAAATATTTCCCCGAATAAACACTACTTGACTTCCCTGCGCTCGAGAACCGCTTGCGCCAGGGTACCGCTATCCACATGCTCCAGTTCCCCGCCCACGGGCAATCCCCGCGCGATACGCGTGATTTTCAAGCCCTCCTTCTGCAGCATCTCCCCGATATAATGCGCCGTGGCTTCACCTTCCACGGTAAAATTGGTAGCAAGAATAACTTCCTTCACCATATTATCCCGGGCGCGCTTCGACAGGCGATCAAGATTTATTTCCCGAGGGCCGATGCCATCCAGGGGTGAGAGCCGCCCCATCAACACGAAGTACATGCCTTTGTAGCAATGTGCCTGCTCCATCATCAGCAAATCGGCAGGCATCTCCACCACGCACAGCAAAGCAGAATCTCGCCGCTGAGAACTGCATAACTCGCATACCACCTCTTCGGTAAAGTTATTGCATTTTTCGCAATGCCTGACATGTTGCAGGGCGTAATCGAGTGAATCGGCGAGGCGGCGGGCGCCCTCCTGGTCGCGCTGCAACAAATGATACGCCATGCGCTGTGCTGACCGGGGACCGACACCGGGCAGGCAGCGTAACGCATTGATCAGTTCGTCGAGACTACGCGGGGCGTTCACTCAAACCTAAAATTACTTAACAGGATCAGGAGTTGCGGAATCGCGTCAACTTGGAATTCACGTTAGAACGGCAGTTTCATTCCCGGAGGCAGGCCCAAACCGGAGGTAAATCCCGCCATTTTTTCCTGTGTGGTCGACTCCACCCGCCGCACCGCGTCGTTCACCGCTGCCGCGATCAAATCTTCCAGCATTTCCTTATCATCTCCCATGAGGCTGCTGTCAATGCTGACACGCCTGACATCGTAACGGCACGTCATCACAACCTTCACCATACCTGCGCCGGATTGGCCCTCAACTTCTATCGAAGCCAATTTCTCCTGCATGGCTTTCATGTTCTCCTGCATCTGCTGAGCCTGTTTCATCAGATTGCTCAAGCCACCTTTCATCATTTTTACCTCCACTATTGAATAGGTTTGATCGATGAAACGATCAGTTTTGCATCGAAATTTTCAACGAGGTCACGCACGAACGGATCGGACTCGATAGCCGCGATGGCCTGCGATTGCTTCTCCTGTTTTTCACGATTTTCCTGCTCCGCCGGACTCATGCCGTTAACGACTCCCACTGAAAACTTCAACCGTACCGGCTTACCAAGATACTCCCTTATGGCGGCTTGCAGTCTGTCCTGGTAGGTCTTGTCCAGCAAATGCTTATGGAGTTCCGGTACGCAAAATTCTATTTCATCCTCGGAAAAACTCTTCACCTCGCAGTATTGAGCCAGCATTCTGCTCAATCCGTTCACCTTCAGGTGGCCAACTATCGTAATCCAGCTATGACTGAAAGACTCTGTGGAGCCCGGCTTTTCCGGCATCGGATCGCGCTCCGGCGAATCCGGCACTGGCCCTGCCGACCGCCTTGAATCACCAGTGGAATCATTCCTGGCCACTCTCCCTTCCCGGGAGCGCCCTTCCTTTTCCATCTCTGCTCGCCCTGAGCCTTTCGTCTCTGTTCGGCCTTTCGTCTCCGTTTGGCCTGAGTCCTGAGCCTGTCCAAGGGTCGAAGGATATTTGCCGCTCCCTGACTTTGCAGGCGAAGAACCTGACGTTCCTCTGTCCCTGCCTGTCTCCCCTCCTCCTGACAGGAAATCCTCCGGAATGAAAGCCAGCATACGCAGCAAAGTCATGGTGAAACCTGCATACTCATCCGGTGCCCGGCCCAGATCCTCGCGTCCGTGTATGGCAATCTGATAAAACAGTTGAATATCTTCTGGCGCGAATGTTTTCGCTAGCTGGAAAACCCGATCCCGCTCAGGCTCATCGTCACCAATCGCCGCCGGCACAATCTGCGCGAGGGCTAGACGATGCAGCAGGGTCGCCAGATCCTGCAAGGCGGCGTCGAACGAGAGACTGCGGGTTTCCATTGCATCGGCGATCGCAAGCATTCGTGCGCCATCTCGTTGCGCCAGCACCTCCAGCAGATCAAGCAGGTACCCCTGATCGACCGCACCAAGCATGTCGCGCACACTTGCTTCTTCGATCTTTCCCTCACCAAAAGCGATGGCCTGATCCAGAATGCTCAAGGCATCACGCATGCTGCCCTGTGCCGCACGTGCCAATAACTGCAGGGAAGTGGCATCACAGTTTATATGCTCCTGCTCAAGCACATGCCTGAGGTGCGAGACGATCAGCGGAAACGGAATCTGCTTGAGATTGAATTGCAGACAGCGAGACAAAACCGTTACCGGAATCTTCTGCGGATCAGTGGTCGCAAGTATGAATTTGACGTGTTCCGGCGGCTCTTCCAGCGTTTTCAGCATGGCATTGAAAGCCGATTTGGAAAGCATGTGCACTTCATCGATGATGTACACCTTGTAGCGTGCGACCGTAGGAGCGTACAGCGCGTTCTCCAGCAGTTCGCGCATTTTTTCCACCTGCGTATTGGAGGCGGCGTCCACTTCGATCAGGTCAACAAAACGCCCACCATCAATTTCGATACAAGCAGAACAGATTCCGCAAGGTTCGGGGGTAACCCCGGCTTGGCAGTTGAAGGCTTTCGCCAGGATGCGCGCGATAGTCGTCTTGCCGATACCGCGCGTGCCCGTAAACAGATAAGCATGATGTAAACGCTTCTGTTCGAGCGCATTGGTAAGTGCACGAACAACGTGATCCTGTCCTGTCAGTTCGGAAAAGCACCGGGGACGCCATTTGCGGGCAAGGACTTGAGTCGGGGAGGACACGCTATGTCGAGAATCGAATCGGCGAAACGGTTATTTCAGATTTTCAGGCTGAGGCCGTAACTGACGGTATGAATCCTTGAAGCGTGCAGTTGGGAAGATGTATTCGTCCATCCACCCAACCTGCACAAAAAGGGTGGCGAGCCCGACCCCCGGCACTTGCAAAAAATAGCTGTGGCTGCTTCCTTCCGGACCTGACCAGGTTCACTACCATGCAATGCGGGGAGGCCCGCCGTAAAGCTAAAAGAAAAAATTAAAAAAGCACAATCCCCGCAAACTGAGAAATTGTGCATATCCGTAATTTTGATATTTTGCCCGGACTCGAGGCCCACGTCTACTACCGTTCTTTCCAAACGACGAGTATCAGCCTCAATTGAGGCCGCATCTGGACAACATGCGTCGGAATAGCAGTTACGAAGGGGGTCTACCCGGATTGCGGCCGCTCGGATTCTAATTTTGCATGCTCGCCGCAATCTCTCCGGCCACCATCGCCGGGGGCGCTGACGGTAACACTCTTACCGTCCTAAAACAGGATAAGCAGTAACCGTGAAATGGCATGGGTGTATCGAGGCTACGCCAAGGATCAAAGTCTCTATCTTCTGCAGTCTGCGGCAATGATAGTGAGACGCGGATCATGATCTGATCCCTCCCCTCGCCACCCTGGAAATTTCGCAAGAGAAAGAGCTGATAAGAAAAACCCGCCGAAGCGGGTTAGATCAAGCTACTTTTCTTTGTTTTGCAGTCAATTGACGCAGATTTTTTGCCGCTTCTTTCCCCATCGATTTCATCTTTGAAGCAGCCTCTCTTAATGCTTCCCTCCTCGTCGACTTCATCTTTGAAGCAGCCTCTCTCAATATCTGTTTCTTCTCCGAATCTGCAAATCGTTTCAAAATATGACGCATCAGAGGCTGGTAGCCAATTCCATACATCGAGGCGATAAGCTTAAAATCCTCAATCAAAGATTTCTCAAGTCGTATTGAGACAGGTTGCAAATGATGCTTGTCTGTCAATGCCTGCACATCCTCTGGGTCGATTGTGACAAATTCTTCTGCTGCGCCACGCTCTCTTGAATCCTGCTCCTCTTTTGTGCTCTCGATTGTCTCCCGATAACTCATGGCCCTCTCCTTTCCAGTTAATCAACGGGTTGCGATACCTTTCTGTATATACGCAACTCTTCAGTACCAGGATCGTATGCCGATTTAATCGTCAACTCCTTCTGTGTTGGCAATTAAATTGGCATATTGTTTATACAAAACGCACCAAAGTCAACCCTAATTAACCGTTGCGAACCCAGGTCTTTTCTCTTTTCTTCAACCCGCCCTGAGCGGGTTTTTTATTTCCATACGTTAAGTGTTTAACGGTAAAAGCTTTCTTGTATTGTTAATCTGCCTGCTCGCTTCTTTCCTCCCTGCACGAAGAAGCGATTGCAGTAAACTCCCTTCCTGGCCCGGCGTTCGGCGGGCCTTTTTAGTGCCTAAGTAATTTCAGACATCGGAATAAGTGGTATTGTTGCCATTTTCTGTTCATAGAGGGTGGGTCCGAAACGAGGTATTCCAGAATCCAGGCACGCTGAGGCGCTGGAAGGGAAACGAGACAATGAGGCAATGTGTGAAAGCTATTGGAAACCTGCCATGGAAAGAGCAGGAGCAGATACCGTCGCTCTTATCAGGCGCAATTTCTCGGAGCAATTGAGATGATGATCTCTGCCGGAGAGTCATCCATGTGGATAGCTCAGCAGATGGGAAATTCTGGCTGGGGGATGATCCGTGGGATTTAGGACCGGCTTATGCCAGATGCTGGATAGAAAGCGGTAAAAATCTTCTCAAAAAAGCTGTGATTCCGGTGCCAAAACACATCATTTAGCACCTATTTAATCTACCGCTTTTCATAGAACTTCACGAAAATCAATAGCTTTTTGGTTGCGGGGGCAGGATTTGAACCTACGACCTTCGGGTTATGAGCCCGACGAGCTGCCAGACTGCTCCACCCCGCGCTAGAGAATTGAGATTATAACAAGCCGGGTTTATAAAGGTCAAATCTCTTTTATTATAATCATAGATCATAGGGCTTATGTTCGCCTCGAACTGAATGCCTTTCGGACCTTTCGGGAAGGGGAAAACGATCTCCTGGAAAAAACGGCGCCTTCTTCTACATATTATCATTAATTCCCATTTTCTTATGAGAGTTAGCGCACAGAGAGACGGGTAAAATAGGGGCAATATTCGACCTTGCGATCTTGTGCACGTTAAGTTCCGCTTACTTGCTGCCCTCAGCCGTTTGTGCGCGGATAAGCAGAAAGGGGACAGGCCACCCGAAGGTTAACGGGTTTAGAAAGGAAAGGCGATAAGTCCTTATGAAGGTATAGGCAATATGATTACCGAAGCTGATATTCATACAGCAAGGATTCTGATTGTCGATGATCAGGAAACAAATGTGCAGTTGCTGGAAAGCATGTTAGCCGCCGCAAACTACACGTCTGTCACCTCGACGACCGATCCGTTCATGGTGTATGAACTGCACCGGCAAAACCACTACGATCTGATTTTGCTCGATTTGAAAATGGCTGGCATGGATGGGTTTCAGGTACTCGAAGCCCTGAAAGAAATCGAAGCAGATGGATATCTACCTGTACTGGTCGTCACCGCCAATCCCGATTCCAAGCTGCGAGCGCTTCAGTCCGGCGCCAAGGATTTTGTCAGCAAGCCTTTTGACATGAGCGAAGTGCTCGCCCGCGTGCATAATCTGCTCGAAGTGCGGCTGCTACATCAGCAAGCGCGCAGTTACGCAAAGTCGCAGGAATTCATGGCACTGCATGATCCGCTGACGGAACTGGCCAACAGACGGCTTCTGGTGGAAAGAGTATCCCAGGCTATCATCCACGCAAAGCGCAACAATAGCGTTATGGCAGTCTTGTATCTGGATCTGGATGGGTTCAGGCAAATCAACAACACAATGGGTCACGATGTAGGCGATCTGCTTCTGAAGCTGGTCGCGGCCCGCCTCATTGCCGCAGTTCGACAGGAAGATACCGTGGCTCGGCTCGGCGGTGATGAGTTTGTGATTTCGATGCCGTATGTAAGCAATCTCGATGGCGTAAGTCGTACAGCGGAAAAAGTAATAAAAGCACTGTCGCAGCCTTACAACATTCAGGGAAATACCATCACCCTGACCGCAAGTGCTGGTATCGGGATTTTTCCTGATAATGGCGAAGATGCGAAAACCCTTTTGAAGAATGCAGATGCTGCCCTGCTGAAAGCAAAGCAGGCGAACAAAAATACTTATCGAATTTCAGAACGAGTAAGCGCCTAGCATTTAGCCCCGCTTCCGCCACTATTGCTGTGTCGCCGCAAATTTCCCATATTTTGCTGAAATCAGAACATTTATCGGAAAACCACATTCTGTTTCTGCTCGCCAAGAAAATATAATAATGACTGGCTCAAGAAAAAGAAGAATCGGTTTTTCCGTGCTATTCATCTATAAGACGGGTTACGAATAGAGGAAAATGATGAAACCGGTCAACGGGAACAAACGGGATAAAAATAATGATCAATAAACCTGACACTCTGAACGCTAAAATCCTGATCGTGGATGATCAGGAGGCCAACGTCCGGCTGCTTGAACAGATGCTGAGCGACGCGGGTTATAAAAACATTACCTCGACGATGGATCCGCGCGAAGTCAGCGATCTCTATCGGCAGAATCATTACGATCTCATTCTTCTTGATCTGTATATGCCGGGAATGGATGGTTTTCAGGTATTGGAAGCGCTAAAGAAAATTGAACGGGAAGGTTATCTTCCGGTACTCGTAATCACTGCGCAACCGGGTCATAAGTTGCGGGCGCTGCAAGCAGGAGCAAAGGATTTCGTCAGCAAGCCGTTCGACCTGATTGAAGTTCAGACCCGTATTCAAAATATGCTGGAAGTGCGTCTGCTGTATAAGCAGTTGGAGGATTACAATAAAAGGCTGGAACAAACGGTTGCGGAGCGAACCGCGGAACTGCGTGAAAGTGAAGCCAGATTTCGCCGTCTCACAGAACTGGCTTCTGATTGGTACTGGGAACAGGATGAAAAGGGAAATTTCACCAAAGTTTACGGTCCCGTCCTGGATATGCTGGGGATTAAAGTCGACCACTTGATGGGGGAATCCAAGGGGCATAATGGAACGCGCTGGAACGAAGCGGAGTATTCAGTTTTCAAGGCAAATATCGCGGCAAGACGGCCTTTTATCGATTTTATCTACAGACGGACCAAACCGGATGGGTCGACGCAATATCTGATGGTCAGTGGTGAACCTATGTTCGATTCTTCCGGCCGCTTCACTGGCTATCGGGGTATTGGCAAGGACATCACCGACAGCATGCATGCAAGTCAAGCTTCACAATGACTGCTCAACCCTTATGAGTCTTTTCGGTGAGACGTAACCTTCCGTTGAAATTTCTCCCAGTCCAAGGAATCGCTGCCCCTTGTCATACAACCGCACCTGTCTTCCTGGTGAGAGGCTTTCCCCTGCCGGATGACTGGGGATTGCGCGTCCCTGGAGCAGAGATAAAGCCGCGGCAGAATCCACAATAACCGCGGGAAAAGACTCCAGGAGACTATCGGCTGGCAGCAGGCAGGAATCCCGTTGAGATGGCGGCATAGCTTCGAGTGCGGTCAGTGTATGAGCCTGTGGCAAATTAAAACCGCCCAGTGCGCTCCGGCACAATGCGGTAAGATAAGCACCACCGCATCCCAGCGCACGTCCCAGGTCCTCTGCCAGCGTACGAACGTAGGTACCGCTCCCACATGTCACGCGCATGCGTATTTCATTGCCTTGATAAGCCTCGATACTCAAGTCGTGGATCGTTATCTCACGCCGCTGTCGTTCGATTTCCACTCCTGCTCTGGCAAAGGTATACATGGGTTTCCCGCGGTGCTTGATTGCGCTGTACATGGGCGGCACTTGCGTAGTTACGCCGATAAAGCTTTTGAGTACTGTCTGAATCTTCTCCCATGTCAGATCCTCGCATTGAGGTTCCGCACCGGCAGCAATTGAAATCTTCCCCTCTGCATCACCAGTCGTACTCATATAGCCAAGTCTCAGAGTGGCTTCATATGTCTTGTCTGCACCGAGCAGGACCGATGAAAATTTGGTAGCTTCTCCGAAGCAAATGGGCAGCAAGCCTGTCGCCATCGGGTCAAGCGTACCGGTATGGCCGGCCTTATGAGCGGAAAAAATGCGTTTGGCGGTCTGCAGGGCTTGGTTGGAAGAGAAACCGGAGGCTTTATCGAGCAGCAGCACACCGCTGATATGCCGCTTGGTACCTGCGGACATTTGAACTATGGGGTCTCGGAGCTAACCTGAATCCCGGCAGTTACTATCGAAGGTAGAGCGGGATTTGCAGATAGTGCTGGGAACTGCCATCGATCATGATGGGCCTGGTGATATCCAGCTCCGGTCATGCAGCTTGCGGGAGTAGCTGCATGAATTCGACCAGATATAAGCGTGATAAACAATTCAGGTGTTGTCAGTTTCTTTTCCAGAACGGTCGGAAGCCACGGCTTCATCTATCAGTTGCGACAGGCGGACTCCACGTTCGATGGATTCATCATAAATGAAATGCAGTTGTGGTATGACGCGTAGCTTCAACCGCTGCAGCAATTGGCCGCGCAAAAAGCCCGCGGCATTTTCCAGCCCGTTCTGGACGAGAAAGTTGTCACTTTCACTATGCAGCGTGGTATAGAAAACTTTCGCGTGCGCATAATCCTGACTCACCTCGACACCGGTCAAGGTAATCATACCTATGCGGGGGTCCTTGAGTTCGTTGCGTATCAGATCGGCCAACTCACGCTGCATCTGATCGGCAATCCGCAACGTGCGGGAATAATCTTTGGGCATAAAACTTCAATGCGGAGCTTTCGCCCCGCTTACAGAGTCCGAGCGATTACCTGGATTTCGTAGGTTTCCAACTGGTCGCCCACCTGGATGTCGTTAAAGTTCTTGAGTGACAGGCCGCACTCGAAACCCGCCCTCACCTCTTTCACATCATCCTTGAAGCGCTTCAACGAATCCAGTTCTCCGGTATGGATCACCTGGCCATTGCGTATCACTCTCACGAGCGAACCACGCCTGACAAGCCCCTCCTGAACAAGGCAACCCGCCACCGCGCCTACTTTGAAAATGCGGAATACTTCGCGGATATCCAACAGTCCGGTGATATTCTCCTTGCGCTCGGGCGCCATCATGCCAGAAAGTGCAGCCTTGATCTCATCCACAGCTTCGTAAATGATGCTGTAATAGCGCACATCCACTCCGGCAGAATTGATGAGTTTGCGCGCAACCGCATCCGCCCGACTGTTGAAGCCAATGACAACTGCTTTGGAAGCCAATGCGAGATTGATATCCGATTCTGTAATCGCCCCCACCCCACTATGAATGATGTTGACCTTCACTTCGTCAGTTGAAAGTTGTTGCAGCGCGTGCACCAGAGCCTCGTAAGAACCTTGTACGTCGGCCTTGATAATAAGTGAAAGGACTTTTACTTCTCCCCTCTGCTCGAACACGTTCTCCAGTTTGGCTGCCTGCTGCTTTGCAAGTTTTACATCGCGGAACTTGCCTTGGCGGAAGAGGGCAATTTCACGCGCCTTGCGCTCATCCGTCAGAGCCACCACCGATTCGCCGGCTACGGGAACCTCCGATAAACCCTGGATTTCAACCGGAATGGAAGGTCCTGCCTGCTCCACCTGTTTGCCGTTCTCATCCAGCATGGCCCGCACCCGACCATAAGCCGCGCCCGCCAGCAATATATCACCGCGCTTCAAGGTACCGGATTGAACAAGCACGGTTGCAACCGGGCCTCGCCCTTTATCCAGCCGTGATTCGATCACAATTCCCTTTGCCGGCGCATCCTTCGGCGCCGTGAGTTCAAGAACTTCAGCCTGGAGCAACACACTTTCCAGCAGATCATCGATACCTTGACCGGTCTTCGCCGAAACTTCGACAAACATGGTTTCACCGCCCCAATCTTCCGGCACCACTTCCTGTACCACGAGTTCCTGACGAATCCGCTCGGGATTGGCTTCCGGTTTGTCGATTTTCGTCATTGCCACTATGATCGGCACCTTCCCCGCCTTGGCATGATGTATTGCTTCAGCCGTCTGTGGCATTACTCCGTCATCCGCCGCCACAACCAGTATGACCAGATCGGTAACCTTGGCTCCCCGCGCACGCATGGCCGTAAAGGCCTCATGCCCCGGTGTATCCAGGAACGTCACCATGCCCCTTTCAGTCTCGACGTGATAAGCCCCGATATGCTGGGTGATGCCACCTGCTTCGCCGCTTGCCACTCGTGTGCGGCGGATGTAATCCAGAAGCGAAGTCTTGCCATGGTCTACATGACCCATTACCGTAACGACCGGTGCACGTGCTTCCATTTTCAATTCGGAAGGCGCGATCTCGGCATCAGCCAGGAAGGCTTCAGGGCTATCGATCGCGGCGTATTTGGCGACGTGGCCCAACTCCTCAACCACGATCATGGCAGTTTCCTGATCCAGCATCTGGTTGATGGTCACCATGTTGCCCATTTTCATCAGAGCCTTGATGACCTCAGCCGCCTTGATGGACATTTTCTGCGCAAGCGCCCCGACAGAAATGGTTTCAGGCACCAGCACCTCATGGACCACCGGCTCGGTCGGCGCTGAAAAAGCATGAGGGGTGGGTTCCCCGGAAATTCTGCCATGCTTATCCTTGCGCGCGCGCCAGCCGCTCTTTGCTCCAGTCAGATCACCCCTGGTCTTGAGACCACGCTTCTCGACCTTCTCTTCCTTCCAGACAACCGGCTTTGCCGGTTTCTTTTTCTTATCCGCCTTCTCTTCCGGCTTCACTACCGGCTTGTGTAAGGTACCTTCGGTAGAGGCAGGCTGCGACGCAGCTGCTTCCGCTTCCCCAGGTGCCACCGTTGCCGCCGGGGCTGCCGGAGCTGGCGAAGGAGTTTCAGTCGCAACCGGCGCCGCCTCAGGCCCGGCTACAGGAGCAGTAACCGGCGCCGGGGGCGTTGCAGATTCTTCGGACTCTTTGATCTCCACAACCGGAGGCCTTTCACGCAGCCTTTTTTCCCGCAACTCTGCAGCCTGGCGCGCAATCAATTCAGCCTGCCGCCTTGCCTCCTCCTGCCGCAATGCCTGCTGTGCCGCATCGATGACAGGGGTTCGCACCGGAGGCACAGGAGGAGCGGAAGGTGCAGAAGGTGCAGAAGGTGCAATGGTCTCAGCCGTTTTCCGTTCGGCTGTCAAATCGCCTTTTACAAATACGCGCTTCTTGCGCACTTCCACCTGGATGCTGCGTGGCTTACCGGTGCTATCCGCCTTCTTGATTTCCGAAGTCTGTCGACGCGGCAGGGAAATCTTGCCCTTCTCCTCCTTGGCGCCATGAATCTTGCGCAGATACTCGAGAAGCTGCGTTTTGTCCTTCTCGGTCAGGCTATCCTCGGTCATGTGCTTGCGCACACCGGCGGCCTGCAATTGCTCCAGCAGCACGGTGGGAAGCACGCCAAGTTCACTCGCAAATTGCTCTACATTCATTTGAGACATTAATTACCTTCAGTCGGCTATGCTCTATCGGCCTGAGCAAACCACGGGGCACGTGCCGCCATGATCAACTGCCTGGCCCGTTCAGTATCCATTTCGACCATTTCCACCAGATCATCCACGGCCAAGTCGGCCAGGTCTTCCTGGGTGCTTACTCCTTTAGCCGCAAGTTCACGCGCGGTCTGGCTGTCCATGCCTTCCAGCGCGAGCAGGTCTTCCGCAATGTGCTCCACCTTTTCCTCGCTCACGATGGCCTCGGTCAACAACGCGTTGCGAGCCCGATTGCGAAGCTCGTTGATAGTCTGTTCGTCAAATGCCTCGATCTCCAGCATTTCGCTGAGGGGGACGTAAGCCACTTCTTCCAGAGTAGTAAAACCTTCCTGCGCCAGAATGTCCGCCACTTCCTCATCCACATCCAGTTTTTCCATGAAGAGCTGGCGCAAAACCGAAAACTCCTCTTCATTTTTTGCCTGCGACTCTTCCATCGTCATGATGTTGAGCTCCCAGCCCGTCAATTCTGATGCCAGCCGGACATTCTGGCCTCCGCGCCCGATCGCCTGGGCAAGATTGCCTTCGTCCACGACAATGTCCATGCTGTGTTTCTCTTCATCCACCAGAATGCTGCTGATCTCGGCAGGAGCCAGCGCATTGATTACGAATGTGGCGGGATCATCCGACCAAAGGATGATGTCTACCCTTTCACCGGCCAGTTCGCCGGTCACGGCCTGGACTCTGGAACCTCGCATGCCTACACAGGTGCCGATCGGGTCCACCCGCTGATCATTCGACTTCACTGCGATCTTCGCACGCGAACCAGGATCGCGCGCTGCCACCTTGATCTCCAGCAAGCCCTCCTCGATCTCAGGCACTTCCAGTTCAAACAGCTTTATCAGAAATTCCGGCACGATTCTTGACAGGACTAACTGCGGACCTCTCGTGGTACGGTCGATCCTGTGCAAGTAAGCGCGTACTCTATCCCCAACACGCAGGTTTTCCTTGGGGATCATCTGGTCACGCGGCAATATGGCCTCCACCCTGCCGGATTCGATAATCGCGTTTCCACGTTCCATGCGCTTGATGGTCCCGGTAACCATATATTCCTTGCGCTCGAGAAAATCGTTCAGGATCTGCTCGCGTTCGGCATCACGGATTTTCTGGAATATCACCTGCTTTGCCGCCTGGGCACCGATGCGACCGAATTCCACCGGCTCCAGAATCTCTTCGATATATTCATCAAGCTTGATTTCAGGATCTTGCTGCAATGCCCCGCTCAGCGATATCTGACGGGCCGCATCCTCCACCGCATCGTCTGCCACCACCTGCCAACGGCGCAAGGATTGATAGTCTCCTGTCTGGTGGTCGATCGATACGCGCACGTCAGCGTCCTCGTTAAAACGCTTTTTCGTGGCGGACGCCAATGCAAGTTCAAGTGCCGCAAAAACAATGTCCTTCTCGACATTCTTTTCGCGTGCCAGTGCATCCACCAATAGCAAAACCTCGCGGCTCATGTTATCTCCAGCCAGTTACTCATAATTACAGTTTCGGAACGAGACGAACCTTCTCAAGGTTATTGAGTTCAAGGTCCAGCATTTTTCCATCTACTTCCAGTTTTAAAATCCCGTCCTTCACTTCGCGCAAAATGCCGACAAAATTTCTTTGCCCCTGTAACGCCACCCGCAGCCTGAGTTTAACGGACTCTCCCGCAAAGCGGATAAAATCTGCTGTCTTTTTCAGAGGCCGGTCGAGGCCCGGCGAGGATACTTCCAGCCTGTCATAATCCACGTTCTCAACGACGAGAAGCCGGCTCAGATGATTGCTGACAGCCACGCAATCATCCACATTCACGCCATCGGGCTTGTCGATGAATACCCGCAACAGCTTTCCCCCTCGTGACCGCTCCAGGTCAACCAGTTCATAACCCAGTCCTGCAAGGGTCGGCTCGAGCAATTCGTACAGATCCATAGGTGCCGATACAAACAAAAAATGGGCTGAAAGAAGCCCATCGTTATTATTCTATTTTAACAAATATTTATGATCCGGGAAATAGGAACTGAATTCCGCTTTCATGATCAACTGACAAAAAATCTGTCAAAAAGTTTTTTCTGCCAACATGTTATAGAAAAAAAACGGCAAGCCTGCAAGGGGGGACCGCAATGCGCGGATTTGCCATCGGCATGCATAAATGGCGGATCGGTATGAAAAAACTTATTACGAAAAGCGCCGAATGATACAATTTACCAGCTGAAACAAAAATATTCAGGGAGGTAGCTGTGGCGACGATTCAATCCATCCTCAATGAAACACGCACCTTTACACCCTCCGCTTCGTTCGTGGAACAGGCGAATGTATCCGGGAAAGAATATGATGCCCTTTGCGCAGAGGCTGAAAAGGACGAGACAGCGTTCTGGGCCAGACTGGCACGGGAGCACATTTCCTGGCACAAACCATTTACCCGCGTGCTGGATGAAACCAACCATCCGTTCCTCACCTGGTTCGATGACGGAGAACTGAATGTTTCATACAATTGTCTCGATCGACACCAGGTCACCCAAGCGGACAAGGTTGCGCTTATTTTCGAGGCGGATGATGGCGCTGTTACGTCCTGTACCTACCAGGATCTCTACCGTCGCGTATGCCGGTTTGCAAATGGTCTCAAGTCACTGAATATCAGGAAAGGTGATCGCGTCGCCATCTATATGCCGATGAGCATCGAAGCGGTAGTGGCAATGCAGGCGTGCGCGCGCATAGGTGCGATACATTCAGTCGTGTTTGGCGGCTTCTCCGCTAAAAGCCTGCATGAGCGGATTATTGACACAGGGGCGGTAGCCGTGATTACTGCGGACGAGCAATGGCGCGGCGGCAAGATCAACTATCTGAAAGCCGTTGTCGAAGATGCGCTTGGCAGAGGTGGAACGGATTCGGTGGAATCCGTCGTAGTCTACCAGCGGGGCAGCGGGGATCTGCAACTGCACGCCAATCGCGACATCTGGTGGCATGATCTCATCCGGGATCAGAGCGAGAACTGCGAACCCGAATGGGTGAACGCCGAGCATCCGCTATTTACGCTCTACACCTCCGGTTCCACCGGCAAACCAAAAGGCGTGCAACACTCTTCCGCGGGTTTTCTGCTGGGTGCCATCACGAGCATGCAATGGATTTTCGACTACAAACCCTCCGATATCTTCTGGTGCACGGCCGACGTAGGCTGGGTCACGGGGCACACCTATGTGACTTATGGTCCGCTCGCCGTCGGCGCGACCCAGATCATATTCGAAGGCGTTCCTACTTATCCTGACGCGGCCCGCTTCTGGAAGATGATCCAGGATCATAAGGTGACCACGTTTTATACAGCACCCACTGCCATCCGCTCGCTTATAAAACTCGGACCTGACCTGCCGAAACAATATGATCTTTCCTCATTGCGCCTGCTCGGTTCGGTGGGCGAACCGATCAACCCCGAAGCCTGGGTGTGGTATTACACGACCGTTGGCCAATCCCGCTGTCCGCTGGTGGATACCTGGTGGCAAACCGAAACAGGTGCTCACATGATCGCCCCCACGCCTGGAGCAGTAATGCTCAAACCCGGTTCCTGCACTTTGCCGCTTCCAGGTATCAAGGCCGGTATCGTGGATGAAGCGGGGCATGAGGTACCGGTCGGCAAAGGCGGCTTTCTCGTGATCAAGCGCCCGTTTCCTTCCCTGGCCCGCACATTGTGGGGCGACCCGGAACGCTTCAAAAATACCTATTTTCCAGAAGAGCTTGGCGGCAAGTACTATCTCGCGGGAGATTCAGCCCACCGCGATGCGGATGGCTATTTCTGGATCATGGGGCGCATCGACGATGTGCTGACTGTTTCCGGTCATCGTTTAGGGACAATGGAAATCGAATCGGCACTGGTAGCGAGTCCGCTGGTTGCTGAGGCCGCGGTGGTAGGCAAGCCGGACGAAATCAAAACCGAGGCTATCGTGGCTTTTGTGGTATTGAAAGGCGCACGCCCGAAAGCGGAGGACGCTCATCACATTGTCCAGGAATTGCGCAATTGGGTATCGCAGGAAATCGGTCCCATCGCCAGGCCTGATGAAATCCGGTTTGGGGATAACCTGCCGAAAACCAGATCCGGCAAAATCATGCGCCGGTTGCTGCGTACGCTCGCAAGGGATGAGGAAATAACCCAGGATGTATCCACTCTGGAAAACCCGGCGATACTTGAACAATTGAAACAGGTGGTAGCGTAGTTGGGGAATCTGCATCTTGGCCAGTTGCATGATGGCGCGCAATCTTCATCGGACGCCGAGCCTGGAATGACTTCATCGCCCTCTATTTTGCCTCCGCACATTTCTCATCTTCCCAGCCTCACTGATTATGAAAATGGGATCAGCGCCATTGATGCCGATTATTTGCGCCCCGGCCTGGCTGCAATTCATCTGATTGTGGAAAACGGCAAAGCTGCGCTGGTGGATACCGGAACTTCATCTTCCGTTCCCCGTGTACTGGAAGTGCTGCAGAAAAAGAATCTGGCTCCCGCAGATGTGGCGTACGTACTTGTCACTCATATCCATCTCGATCATGCGGGGGGTGCGGGAGAATTCATGCGCCATCTCCCTAACGCCAAACTGGTAGTGCATCCGCGCGGAGCTCGCCATATGGCAGACCCGGCGCGTCTTGTCGCCAGCGCGATGACCGTCTACGGCGAAGCGGAATTCAAGCGCATGTACGGGGATATTCACCCGATAGATGCGAGCAGAATCATTGAGGCGCCGGATGAATTCAGGCTGGATTTCAACGGCAGGCCGCTGCTGTTTCTCGATACGCCGGGACATGCGCGTCACCACTACTGCATCTTCGACGAGCAAAGCAATTCCTTTTTCACTGGCGACACATTCGGCCTTTCCTATCGGGAATTCGATGTCGATGGCATGGAATTCGTGTTTCCGACGACCACTCCCGTGCAGTTCGACCCCGTTGCGGCGCATGCCTCACTGGATCGGCTCATGAGCTACAACCCGTCTTACGCCTTTCTCACGCATTATGGCCGCATCGCGCATCTCGCACGCCATGCGAACGAACTGCATGGCCTGATTGACGCGCACGTATCGATTGCGAGAAAGCTGCGAAACGTGCCTGACAGGCATGCAGCGTTGGTGGAGGAACTGGGCGAATTGTTGTTGCGCCGAGTAGTCGCACACGGCTGTAAATTAACCGAGGAAAGGATTCACAGCCTGCTGAGGCTGGATATCGAGCTCAATGCGCAGGGTCTGGAAAACTGGCTGGATCATTCCGAGGGGAAAGGTTGAGCCGCACCAGCCAGACAGCTGTGGAAGCTGCTATAGCAGCCATATTAACGGCATGAGGAGTAGATAATAAAAAGCGGATACTTATGCGCTTCCCGCTTCCGTCTGCCTCACCCTCTCAAAAAAACAAACTGCTGCCGCAGCCGCCGCATTCAGTGATTCTGCATCCCCCGGCATGGGGATAGTAATCCGTTCATGGGCGACCTGAAGCAACTCATCGCTCAAACCCGCACCCTCATTCCCGAACACGAAGGCTACCGGACCGGTCAATCGCATCTGGTAAAGACTTTTTTTCGCACCCAGTATGCTTGCAATTACCTTGCCTCTGAACGCCCGCGCAACTTCTGCCAAGTTGGCACGTTCGTGTATTCGAACAAGGAAATGAGCGCCCATGGCGGCACGAAGCGTCTTCGGCGACCAGGCGTCGGCACAGCCGTTGGAAAGATACACGTCGCTCGCACCAGCCGCGGCGGCGGAACGCAGTATGGAGCCGACGTTGCCAGGGTCTTGTATGGCTTCAAGCAATGCACAGAAGCTTTCTGCCTGCCCTCTCTTTTGCATGGGAATGGCTTCAGGAGAAGGAATCGGTACCACAGCCATGAGGCCGGTTGCAGTCTTTACTGTGGAAACTTCGCGGAACAACGCGTCCGGTAAAACCATCACTATCGCTTCCCGCGTGGGGACGCCTTCTGTCACTTTTGTTACTTTTTCCAGCAGGAATCTGATTTCCGGGTTTTCACACCCGGTCTCGCTCACGACCAGCTTTTCTGGCTCTCCCAGCGCAAAATAAGCTTCAACCAGATGAATGCCGTCAAGGAGTGTCAGTCCCGCAATTCGCCGTTGCCGGGATGATTCCTGCAATTTAACCAGTTCTTTGAAAGTGGGATTATCGCGAGAGGTAATAAACTTCATTGAGGAGTGGAGTTATCGGCGGAGCCCGCCATCGCCCTCCCCGTTCCCGAACCCATCCCGAAGGGTTCCATGGGAATTGCCTGGTACCTGACTTCCAGAATCTCCAGTTCTTCCGTTCCCCCGGGCGCATGTAATGTCACTACATCACCTTCGCGCGCTTTGATCAATGTCCGCGCCAGCGGCGAAACCCAGCTTATGTAGCCCCTGGTGGTATCGATCTCATTCACACCGACGATGGAAACCGTTTTCTCCTCGCCTTTCTCATTGACATAGGTAACGGTGGCACCAAAAAATATCCGCGTTTCATCTTCCCGGGGCGTGGATGGATCGATGATTTCCGCCATATCCAGTCGTCTGGTGAGAAAACGAATGCGCCGGTCGATTTCGCGCAGGCGCTTTTTGCCATAGATATAATCCGCGTTCTCCGAACGGTCGCCGTTTGCGGCCGCCCAGGAAACCGTTGCGGTTACCTGAGGACGTTCCCTGTTCATCAGCCACAAAAACTCATCCATCAGCCGCTTATGCCCCTCCGGAGTGATGTAATTTTTGGCGCCGGAAGGTAATGACGGCAGAGCATCCCCGTTGCCTTCTTCGTCAAGGTCGTCAGGCTCGATTTCCCTGGTAAATGCCTTGCTCATGCTTACTCATCCAATCTCATTCAATCGATCAGCAATCGGATCTGGTCTTGTGACAAACAGGCACAATGCCTGGACCCGTTTGACAGATCCAGATCAGAAATCCAGGCTCCCAACTGTTTTCGCGATGTTTTTACACCTCATCCAGCATTCTTCGGGCTTCTTCCGCAGCCCCAAGCAATCCGACTTTTGGATTCATCACCACATGTACCGGAATTTCCTCCATCAGCCCGGAAAAGCGTCCTTTGTTGCAAAATGCTTTCATGAAAGTGCCTTCTCTCAATTTGTCGATAATTTTTGGCGCAATCCCTCCCGCCACATACACGCCACCCCGGCACAGGCCCGCCAGGGCCAGATCGCCGGCATAGGCCCCGTAAACCTCGACAAATAAATCCATTGCTTTCACTGCTAGCGGGTGCTTCTGGTTGAAGGCGAGATCGGATATAAGAGCGGCATCATCTTCTTCCAGCTGCATCGGTATCCGTTCGCGGCTGTCATCCGATTCTTCCTGCAGAAAACGAAAAACATTTGTCAGCCCCGGACCGGAGAGTATCCGCTCGACCGATACATGGCCCAGGCGTTTTCGCAGATGATGCAACAACCGGTCCTGCAACTCATTCGCCGGTGCAAAATCAATATGTCCAGCTTCGCTCGGCAACGATGAATAGTCTCCATCTTGCCAGGCGAGCCATGCCACTCCCATCCCGGTACCCGCACCCAGCACGACTCGCATCCGGCCGGCATGACATTGGCCGGCCTGCAACGTCATCAGGTCGTTTTCCTGCAGGATACCCACACCCGATGCCACGGCTGCAAAGTCATTGATGAGTTTGACTTTGGGAATGGAAAATTCCGGGGAGAGCGCCGCGGAGTTCATCACCCACGGCAAATTTGTGAGTGCTACTTCCTGTCTGGCAATCGGCCCCGCTACCGCGAAACAGGCGCTCACAGGATTGCCATCAATATCGAGCGTGGAGACTTCATTCATAAAATCCCGGAGCATGTCTGAAAAACTCGAATAGGCCGAGCTCTCATAGCGTCGTTCGCAGCGTACCCGGATATTGCCGTCTTTCAGTTCTGCCGCTTGCAGCAAGGTCTTGGTTCCGCCAATGTCGCCACTGATGAAATATTCGTTCACTGTTCACTCCATCGCTGTGCGGGGTCCTGACGATAAAACAGCGCGAGCTGCTCATATACTGCCGGGAAATGTATTCTGACAGAGAGAGGCATTTCGAAAAAAGCTTCGCTGATCACCGCGAAGAACTCTGCCGGACTCTCGGCCGCATAAGGGTCGATTTCCATCATCTCCCCCTCGTCGATACTCCTGCAAAAATCCGCATAAGCTTTACTGAACGCTTCACTCCATGCCTGCTGGCTCATATCCGGATGTATGGGAGGAAACCCGTTGGCCTCCCCATTCAGCATATCCAGCTTGTGGGCAAATTCGTGTATGACAACATTGTATCCCTGGCTGATCCCGGTTCCTGCCATAGCAGCCACCGTATCTTCCCAGGAGAGAATCACCGGTCCACCCAGCCAGGATTCGCCGGATGCAGGCTCCACTGCATGATGCGCGATGCCGTCCTCATCCACATATTCGTAATCGCGAATAAATTCACCCGGATAAACGATGATTTCTACCCAGCCATCGTAATAATCGAGATCGAGATTCAGGATCAGAATGCACGCCTGTGCAGCGATCAGTACGCGCATTTCGTCGGTGATCACCAGTCCGTGGGCACCGCTGACTTGCTTGACGTGAAGAAACAGTATGACGCATTCCCGCAAGCGCTCGAGTTCAGCCGCTTCGAGCGCGCGCAGGAATCGCAGGTGTGTTATCGCGTTCTGCCAGATATCATCGGGGACGGATTGATTCTCGATGATACGGCGGCGATACCAGGTTTTGATGTTCGAGAGCATGGGGGATTCTGGATGTATCCTCCTGCATGTGATGCCCGCCGGGACTTATCTGGAAGTTTCTTCGTCCGTCGGTTCCATCACTGACGTTTCCATTTCCAGTTGAGGCGGCTCGAGATCCACGGCCTCTATGCGGGCAAAACGTTGGCTTATCTTCCGGCTTGAAACATGCACCTCTTCCACGTCCTGATTGGCCTGACGGATATGGTCTGCAAGTTTTTTCATACGCTCGTCAAAGCGTGCAAAATCCTTGCCCAGCCTGGACAGTTCGTTCTTGATGATGTGTACCTGCTCGCGGGTTTCGATATCCTTGAGCACGGCGCGCGCGGTATTCAGTACCGCCATCAGGGTGGTAGGCGAAACTATCCACACCTGCTTCTGCATGGCGTAATCGACTATGTCCGAATGATAGGCATGGATTTCGGCGAAAACAGCCTCTGCCGGTACGAACATCACCGCCCCGTCGCAGGTTTCGGGCGGCAGGATATATTTTCCGGCAATATCATCCACATGTTTTTTCACGTCTGCCTTGAACTGCTTCTGGGCCAGGGCACGACTCGTTTCATCCGTATGACGATCGAACATGCGATGAAAATTTTCCAGCGGAAATTTTGAATCGACCGCGACCATTCCCGTTGGAGGCGGCAGCTTCAGCACGCAATCGGCGCGGCCGCCGTTGGAAAGCGTATGCTGCATTTCGTACGCAGAGGGCGGCAGGATGTTGCGAACCAGCGCCTCCAGTTGCACTTCGCCAAATGCACCGCGCGAGCGTTTGTCGCCCAGGAGTTCCTGCAGGCTCACCATATTGGTGGTCAGGCTGTCGATCTTTTTCTGGGCTTCATCGATTGTCGCAAGCCGCGTCATGACGCTGGTGAAAGTCTCGTTGGTTTTCCTGAACCCTTCGTCGAGACGTTCCGCCACCCGACCACTGATCTGGTCCAGCCGCGCTTCCACCGTTCCCCGCAGTTGATCGGAATTCCTGCCCAGGACTTCGGAAAGCCGGTTGCCCTGGTTTGACAGTCCTTCATGCAAATCCTTGAGCATGTCGCGATGCTTGTCTTCCATCAGCCTTGCCTGCTGCCCCAGCAGTTCGCGCACCATGGTCGAGAGCATGCCGAGCCTGATCACCAGATAGGCCATGGTGACAAGCAGAATCGCAGCAGCAGTAATGATCAGCAGGTAGTCTTGCATTATTTTCTGAAGTATACCGGAGAATGGTCTTTATCTGCCTGCTTTTACTGATCAGGAGAAAAACCATCGGTTGCCCTGGAAAGGCCTTCCATCAGACAGCGGCCCGAAACCCGGAAATCGGAATCGGTAACTGAGCATAGTATGCAGCATGCTGCATTTTTCAGTGCTCCAGAAGTTATCTTGCACGACCGGCCTGATACAGTTCGCTTTGCATCTGGAGCTTCCGCCATCTCTCCTGGCGCTGCCTGGAGCGTTCCTCATAGCTGCTCAATCGCTGCTTGCTTTCATGGCTTTTCTCGGCCCGCTCCTTTCGCGCCTTCCTGCCCGCCCGACGCCTGCTCTCCACAGATCTTTCCTCTCCCGTGGCATCTTTCGGTCTAACCTCCTCCGAAGCCTCTTCCCATGGGCGCGATTCTCTTGGATCCGGCTGTAAGGGTTTCGTCTCCAACGGGTTGGCGCTCCACGGACGCACTTCCCAGGGCTTTGGTTCGCCGCTTTCCTTCCCGCGCTGTTTTGTCTGGGTTTTCTGAGGCCCTGGCTTTCCCCACGGATTATCGTCAGATGCCGCAGCGGGCTGCACGATCAGCATCGCAAAACCGAGCAGCACCATCAATCGGGTAAAACATATGTTCATATTTCATTACCCCCTTTTAAAAGGTAACAATCCAATCATCGTTTATATCAGCCGCCCCTGTTGCGCAGGATAAAAAATTTTCAGGCCATCCGTCTGCGCCCATGGAGTCAGTGAATGCGGTTTTCGTCCGTGGTTATCGATGATGTCTTCCACCCGCATGCCACGGACGACAAGCGCGTCCGCAATCAATGAACGATGGCATCGCCAGGGAACGGCCTCGGCGCACATCAATGCGCAACAGTCATGCGCAGCGAGCTCGATAACCTGGTTCACATTTTCCACAAATTCCTGAGTTTGCATATAGTCCGCATAGCCACGGAAGGATGCATTGCGCCAGCCCTCATTGATCGAGTCCTTGCGCGCACGCCGAAGCCCGCCCAGGCCAGGTAAATGAGTGTACTTGATACCCGTTGCTCGCAGAGAGTCCGGCAGGGTTTCCTTGTTGAACTGGGGATTATGCCGCGAACGCGGTACGGTTCGTACATCGAGCAGGTGTGTAACTTCGTTTTTTTTCAACAGATTGACGAATTCTTCAAGAGGATGAGTTGAATGTCCGATGGTGCATATCAAGGGCTCTGCACCGAAGGAATCTTTCATGCTGTTCGCGGTGGCTTCCATAGGAGCGCTAAAATCCAGTCTGTAGTAGACCCCCATACCGGGAAGGTACGATCTGGATTAAATCCGGCTTCAGGGCCTGTTTTGTGATGAATCAGCCGATATTGCTTGCTATCGCTATTGCCCCGCCACTGTCATAGGCGAAAAAACACACCCGAAGCGGGAGGCGCTGAGTTTCACGTCCGCCCGTACCCACGCCTTATTGAAACGCTCTTCAATCAACGCCGCCCCCTCGTTTTTGCCCTGCGCCCGCAGAGCCTGCAACAAGCCATAAAGCGCCCATCCATTGTTGCGATTGCGCCGCAGGTCTTCCCAGTATACTGTCTCGGCTTCGGCGGGATGTCCTGCTTCGATCAACAGGGCCCCCAGCGTCAACCGCGGGGGCGCTTGCCATTCCGGCGGCTCGGTGTAAGCCAGTGAATCCTCGAGACGAACCGCCTGCTCCAGATACGCAATGGCGGAATCGAACTGTCCGCGCGCAGCGGCAATCTCGCCGGCGAGGACCGCGGGACCGATGCTCAAAACCGAGCGCGCTGTATTGACGGAAAGAAGTCTCCCATCGAGCGAGTCATCCTTCATGATCCCCCGTAAAGCAGCCAGCTCCTGCTCAGCCTGGGGCAGCTGCCGCTTGGCGACAAAGGCAAGGCCCCGTGCATAGTGCCATCCGCCTTTCAGAAATGCATTGCTTGAGGGAGGCTCCGGTTCCTGAAGCATTTCGTCCCACTTGCCAAACCTTGTAAGCGCCCAATAAGGTACCACCCGGAATATTCCGGTCATGGGCATTTCTTTCAAAACTGCGTCGTCGATGGTGCTCGCGACCTCTCTTGCCGATTCGATCGCCAATTCGCTTTGGCCATCGGCAGTGGCAACAGCCCAGAGGAAGTGAATATTGTGGGGAAAATAGGCCATCGCATAAAAGCCATGCTCATGCTGCCGGACGAGATATCTCACATCGGCCGCGATTGCACGCTGATTGGCATTTATGGCATCTTCGTAGCGGCCCACGCGCAGGTAAATGTGCGACGGCATATGTATCAGGTGACCGGCGTCGGGCATCAGTGTTAGCAGCGTATCAGCTGCCCGCTCGGCTCGCTCCGGCATGTTGGTCGGTTCCATGAGGTGGATATACATGTGTGTCGCGCCGGGATGCCGGGGATTGCCTTGCAGCACATTCTCGGTAACTGCGACGATTTCCTTTGTCCCTTCCATCGGATAGTCATCGCGCATCCAGTAACCCCACGGACTGGTATCCATTACCGATTCTACAAAAAGCATCGCGATATCCTGATCACCGCGAAAACGCCGATGCACCTCTCGCATAGCATTTGCATAGGCCTTGTCGTTGGCCTTTCTATCTTCGGGATTGCCGGTGTACCGCTTTTCCAAAGCCCCGATCAACGCACGCTCCCTGTCAGACGCGCTTGAACCGAGAGAAGCGGCCCTTCTGATCAGTTCCAGCGCCAACGCTTCGTTTTTTGCCTCCATGGGCGCGTTGATATTGGGTCCGAGCACGAGCGCCTGCCCCCAGTAAGCCATTGCGAGAGCAGGATCCAGCCGCGCCGCTTCCCTGAATGCACGTCCCGCTTCCGCATGATTGAAAGCATAGGAGAGATTCAGGCCCTGATTCATATAATGCTGCGCCAACTGGTTGCCGGTACTGACGGGAAACGTATGCGAACCGAGATTCAGCAGGCGGGGAGCTCCGTAATCAGCGTCCATTCGCTCACCCGATCCTTCCTGACGACGAGTTGCGTGGTCTCCGGCAGGCTCTCCGATCTCGCTGCTTTGTCCATTCTGGGCAAAAGCGCCGGAGGTTGTCCCGATCACGGACATTATTACCAGGGCAATGAAATAAAGAACGTAGGCTTGCATTGATCTCTCCTTGTCAGCCGGTTATCACAGGTTCGACTGCGTCTGATCGAACTCCGAAAACCGCATTTTAGTATTTTGATATGCAGCAATAACGAGACAATAAATAAATAACCCCAACTCAAAAAGCGTTATAAACGAATATCCACATATTCACCCGTAAAATTTTTGCTGCCGGAGCGCGGATCTTCCGGACATGACGGATTTGACTCATAGCGGCAACTCGTGGGGCAACTCGGGCAACTCGTGGCGCAGTTCCGACAGGCGGGCCAGGCAAAAATGAATGAAGGCCAGCCCTGCCAGCACAGCGGCAAACAGGTTTAAAATCGGCACGAATTGCACCAGACCTGCGAGCAGCCCCAATCCCCACAACAGAGACCGGTCCCTGGAAAATATAGCTCGCATTTCTTCCTGGGTGGCATGTTCCGCCAGTGCATCATAGCGAAACAGGCGCTGGTTCAGATAGGCGGCAGCAATAAACGGGATAACCACGCCTGCACCCGCCAGCCATAATGGAAGGGTAACCAGCCAGATGGCAATGAAAATGGCAAGAGCAATCCCCGCATTGAGCAGACTGCCGGCGAGCGTCCCGCCTTTTTTGCGCTTGAGCAACGGATAGTCGCGACGCGCGACCAGGCCGATCAAGGCAGGCATCGCGAACAGGGCAGTAATCACGAGTGCGGTCACAAAAACCAGCGGCACAAACAGGATCAGATGTGCGATCGCCTGGATTCCATAGGCGATCCATCTCGGTTCAACGCCTTCAAGCCAGGTCTGGATACCGATCGCCGTCAGCGCCTCGGCTATCCAGCCGGAGAAGGTCCCCCAGAAGGCCACGCCCAGAACCACCCACAGCAGACTTGCTGCGAGAATAGGCCAGACGATGATCCATAACACCTGAAACTGAAACAAATCACGAAATGCCCGTGATAACGCCTGAAATATCGACTCCACACTTCCCCCTTCCAAGTACCGGAATTCGGCCATGAACGAGAGAGTCGGCATTATATAAACCGCCGAATTGGCTGTGGCTCGTCTTCTCCCGCACCTTTCAATCCAGTTCAAAAATCACAACGAACTCATGGTAAGCCACGAATGACTGCACGCCCCCCAATCCCACTGAGCCCTCACTCTACTTGATTTATAGTTGAAAAGTTCAGCTATGGCTGGAATGACGATACACAGCATGATAGACGGAACAATACACGGCAGAAGCGGCAGCGATGAAAGGGGATTAAAAGCTTAACTGCTCAACTATTCGATTCCGCCCTCACATCGAGGGTCCCAGTCATACGCAAACGCGTTGTACCACGTGCTATGTTCCCAGATTTCACTGCATATCTCACCACAGATTTTTCGCTCGAATCCGCACATGCCCCCCAGCCGGAAATGTGCCGTATAGGCTCCTGCCGCGTCGCCTCCCTTCAGTTCGATAACCACGTGGCCATTCTGCTCAGAGACATGCAGCGAACGGGTATTGGTAAGATCCCTATAGAATTTCTCCGGGATGTGGAACCGCTGTCCGTCGATGAAAACAAGAAAAGCTTCAGTCACGAACCGCGGTACACCGCTATCCATTCCCCATGTGCCACCGTCGGTTTCACGGCACTCACCGCTTTTACACTTGCGCTCACGAAAAATCACCTCTACCTTTTTACCGGAGGGAAGAGCATGGTTTTTTTCGTGCTGAAAGGGCGGCGCTTCTTTTTGCGCGAGAACCGTGTCGGATGCGAAAAAGGATAGACCGATCAACGCAACGGAGAAGAGGGTAAAGCGCAAGACACTTCGTTTCAAGGGACTCAACATCGTTGGATTGATGCGTAGAGCATTGCTGCCGCCTGCCGCACTGCTCCCCCTACTCGATTTCAATGAATATTTTCTGGGTCTCGGCTGCGGTTTTCATTTTCTCAAACAGGCGAGCGAAAGCAACTCTGCTTTGTCCGATGCAGTCGACACCTTTGGTTTCACCCACCAATATGCACCCTTCTGTATTCGCCGGTATATTGCCGGGATGTATCCTGACGCCTTCAAAATTTGGCACGTTCAAAAGAAGCGGAAGGGGTTTTTGAAACCTCTGGGAAAAATTTATGACAACCTCATATTGCCCCGCGGGAATCGCAGTCTTGCCCTTGATCTTCACAGGCCTCACCTTGTCTTCCAGTGTGTAGCACTCGAACCGTCCATCGACTGACAGCTCACCTATCGTACTGTCATCGGAAAATTCCAGTCTTTTTACACACAGATCCATTTCGCTTCTCCTTCATATTTATACTTATATTGGAAAGGATAGCCGATGTGGAGGATTTCACCCGGCAAATTTGACCCGGCAAATAGGGAGAGCCAGGACTGCCATCCCGTCGATCCATGGAGTACTCAGAGAGTGGATAGACTCGTTGCCCTCCGCCAGGTAGTGCCATGAGGCCCGTCTTCCAGAATGATGTTAGCCTCCATCAATTCCTGGCGAATGCGATCCGCCTCCCGGTAATCCTTGTTGGCGCGCGCAACCAGCCGCTGTTGAATCAACTGCTCCACCTTTTCAGGTGCAAATGCGGAATCTTCCGTGGAACCCGCTTGCTGGAAATATTGCCGGGGATCCTGCTGGAGCAATCCCAGCACCCCGCCCAGGGCTTTCATCAAGGCGATATCCCTGGGTAGTCGGGTTTTATTGACTTCGGTAGCGAGGTCGAAAAGTACGGCAAGAGCATCCGGCGTGTTGAAGTCATCGTTCATCGCTTCCCGGAAACGCGATGCATATGGGTTATCCCAGTCTATTTCGACTTCGTCGTGGGCTCCACTTCCCTTGAGCGCGGTATATAGTCGATCGAGAGCTCGTCCGGCGTCTTCCAGTTGCATATCCGAATAGTTGAGCGGGCTGCGGTAATGAGCGCGGAGAATAAGAAAACGTACCACCTCCGGCTGAAAGTGGAGGAGGATTTCGCGTACGGTAAAAAAGTTGCCGAGCGACTTGGACATCTTCTCGTCATTGACTCGCACGAAACCATTATGCATCCAGTAGTTGACAAAAGGATGCCCGTGCGCCCCCTCGCTTTGTGCAATTTCATTTTCGTGGTGGGGAAACTGCAAATCCTGGCCACCGCCATGAATGTCGAAGTGCTCCCCCAGATAATGCTCGCCCATGGCCGAGCATTCGATATGCCAGCCCGGCCGCCCCGGTCCCCACGGTGAATCCCACCGGGGTTCGCCGGGCTTTGCCGCTTTCCACAGCACGAAATCCAAGGGGTCGTTTTTATGCGGATCGACAATTACCCGTTCGCCTGCCCGCAGCTCATCAAGGGATTTCCCGGAAAGCTTTCCATAACCCGGAAACCGGTGAACCGCATAATATACGTCGCCATTGGAAGCGGGATACGCCAGCTTTTTATCCACCAGAACCCGGATCATGGCAATCATGTCTTCCACATGGCGAGTGGCACGCGGCTCCCATGAAGGCGGCTCCACCCCAAGTGCTGCGGCATCCTCCTCCATTGCCTGGATAAAACGCGTGGTCAGCGCTTCAATAGATTCGTTATTTTCCTGCGCACGCCTGATAATTTTGTCATCAATATCGGTAATATTACGTACATAAGTTACATCAAAAAGGTTGGCGTGAAACCAGCGCTGCACCATATCGAATACCACCATCACGCGTGCATGGCCGAGATGGCAGTAATCGTAGACGGTCATTCCGCATACATATATTTTGACCTTGCCTGGCGTTAGCGGGATAAACTCCTGTTTTTCTCTAGTAAGAGAATTATGAATTTTAAGCATCTGGGGGAGATTTTGAATTGAACAGGCTTCTTGGTAGAATCTTGCGGACGCTGAGGGCACTACTTACAGGACGGAGAAGTATAGCACAATGAAAACGCTGGATTTTCGCCGGGCAGGTGCGCGCATTGCCTTGGTCGTGCTGTTCGCTGCTTGTCCGGTTGCGTTTGCTGATGAAAACGACGAGGTGGCCAAACTATACCAGCAGGGCAACCTGGACAAGGCACTGGAACAGGCAAACGCGTACCTCGCCCTCAAGCCCCAGGAGCCACAAATGCGGTTTCAGAAGGGGTTGATACTGACCGAGCAGCAGAAAATTCCTGATGCGATCAAGGTCTTTTCTTCACTATCGGAGGACTACCCCAATCTGCCCGAGCCGTATAATAACCTGGCGGTACTCTATGCCAGCCAGGGCATGTATGAAAAGGCGAGGGGGGCGCTGGAGGCAGCCATACGCACCCACCCCAGCTACTCCATCGCGCACGAGAACCTGGGCGATATCTATGCAAAACTGGCCAGCCAGGCCTACGGCAAGGCCTTGCAACTGGACCAGAGCAACGCGGCGGCCCAGACCAAGCTTGCGATGATCAAGGATTTATTCATCGGCAAATCTGGCGCGATAAGAACTGCATCCGCGGCCACTACTGCGCCGGCGCCGCCTGCTTCAGCCGCCACTCCATCTCCGGCCCGCTCCGCTGCCGCCGCAATGCCATCTCCCACTCCGTCATCTCCCACCCGATCCGTTGCTCCTGCGGCGCCCTCTGCTGCCACGTCTACTGCTCCCGCAACGCCGCTTGCTTCCGTCCACGCCGCGCCTGGCAAGGCGCCGCAAAAATTAGCGGAAAAAAAAACTGAAAAGGCGGAAAAATCAGCACCGGGAAAGATAGCAGCGGTTGAAACACATCCACCGGAAAAGAAATCCGGTGTTCCGGATGAATCCGACGATATCATCAAAACTGTCAATGCGTGGGCCAAGGCATGGTCCGACAAGAATGTGACGGCATACTTCGCATTCTACGCGAGTGACTTTCAAACCCCTCGTGGCGTCAAACGCACAACATGGGAAAGAACGCGGCGTGACCGCATCATCAAGCCAAAATCCATCCAGGTGGAAATCACTCACCCCAAGGTAACTTTAATCAATCCCACACGCGCGAAGGTAAGCTTCAGGCAGCTCTATCACTCCGACGCATTCAAACACGATTCGTCCAAAACACTTGAAATGGTTAAAACCGATGGGAAGTGGCAGATACGGCAGGAGCGCCCCGGGAGATGAATGTGCAAACCCCGCGTGCCGGATGCACCCGGCGGCTGATAACCACGCTTGCCGGAATAACTGCAGCAGCGCTTTCGCTCTGGATTACCGCCGCGCTGGCCGAGGAAGCCTCGGGCCTATCCACTGCCTCCATGACCGGACCGGAATCGATGCTCGTCAAGAGTCTCCAGGAAATCTCCGAGAGCCGCATGGATTCCGCATTAAACGGAATCGAGCAGCTGCTCAAGACCAACCCTAATTTCCGGCTTGCTCATCTAATCAAAGGTGACCTGCTGCTGGCGCGCGCCCGCCCCATCCACACCATTGGCGAAACAGGGATGGCAATACAGCAGCCTATCGACGATTTACGCGACGAGGCAAGAGCGCGGCTTCAACGCCATCTGGCGCCGATACCGGTCGACATGACGCCCAAGTATCTGCTGCAAATGCCGCCTGAGCAGAAATACGCAATCATTGCCGACACCGGCAGATCGCGGCTATATCTCTACAAGAATGTCGATGGAAGCCCGCGCTATCTGGCGGATTACTACATCAGCACAGGCAAGAACGGTTCGCAAAAGCTGAAGGAGGGAGATAAAAAAACACCCATAGGCGTCTATTTCGTTACTGACAACCTGCCGCGTCAAAGGCTTTCGGATTTTTATGGAGGCATGGCGTTCCCCATCAACTATCCGAACGAATGGGACAAAAAGCACGGACGCAGCGGTTATGGCATCTGGCTGCACGGCACTCCTCCGGATACCTACAGCCGTCCGCCCCGAGCGAGCGATGGCTGCGTAGTACTTGCAAACGATGACCTGAGTGCATTGGCGTCAACGCTTCAGGTCGGCATCACATCCGTCATCATCAGCGATCAGATGGAGTGGGTCAAACCTCACGATGCCGCCGCGTTGCGCAGGAAACTGGCCCAGCACCTAGAGAGATGGCGGCGGAGCTGGGAAAGCGGAAATATGGATGATTACGTCGCCATTTATGGAAACGACTTTTCCAGTGGCGAGCAGAAGCTGACGGAATGGATGCAAGACAAACGGCAGGCAGGTGCGGAAAAAAACCAGGCCAAAGTCGGCATCAGCAATGTGGGCATCTTTCTTTACCCCGGAAGGGACGATCTGGCGGTAATCAATTTTGATGAAGAACATTCCAGCAATGATCTTTCCAATAAAATCAAGAAACGCCAGTACTGGATGAAAGAAGATAAAAGCGGATCCTGGAAAATCATTTACGAAAGTGCGGCATAATCAGGAAGTCATGACTGCCTGCCCTTTCTTCACACACATGTCACTCGAGGATAGGTCGAGCAGGAGTCGACGGGTACATAATCGATAATTTTTCCACTCTTATTACTGCAGCCAATGCATATTTTCAAAGTTTTTTCAGCCTTCGCGCTCTCTTTCAGCTTCACCGCCCTTGCCGCAAATTCCCCGGCAAGCTACCCGCAAGTTGAAATAAAAACCAGTCTCGGTAAAGTAGTACTGGAGCTCTACCCCGACAAGGCCTCAAAAACCGTCGACAATTTTTTACGCTATGTGAAGGATGGGCACTACACCGGCACCATATTCCACCGTGTTATCCCGGGATTCATGATCCAGGGCGGCGGATTCGACAAGTCTTTCAAGCAGAAACCTGCCAGGCCTCCTGTTGAGAATGAGGCGGCCAACGGCCTCAGGAATGAGATTGGAACGATTGCAATGGCGCGCACCATGGACCCTCACTCAGCCACCGCACAGTTTTTTATCAATGTGGCCAATAATACATTTCTTGATCACACCTCGCCTACCCCGCGCGGTTATGGCTATACCGTATTCGGTAAGGTCATTGAGGGAATGGACGTTGTCAACAGGATTGCTGCTGCCCCCACCGGTTCTGGCGGGCCATTTCCAGCCGATGTGCCAAAGGAAACCGTAGTAATTGAGGAAATGAAACTTATTGCAAACCCCTCTCTTACCTCCCCCATTCACCCACAAAACAGGGACTGACATGATCAAACTGCACACAAATTACGGTGACATCACGCTCGAACTCGATCGGGAAAAAGCGCCGGTAACTGCCCAGAATTTTATAGACTATGTAAATAGCGGGTATTACGACAACACGATATTTCACCGCGTGATTGACGAGTTCATGATTCAGGGGGGCGGTTTCGAACCGGGTATGATCCAGAAAAAGACTCGCGCCCCGATTGCAAATGAAGCAGGCAATGGTCTCAAGAACGATAAATACACGATTGCCATGGCGCGCACCTCTGATCCACATTCAGCAACCGGTCAATTTTTCATCAATGTCAAGGATAACGATTTTCTGAACTATAAATCGCCCACAGCGCAAGGCTATGGCTACTGCGTGTTCGGGAAGGTGGTAGAAGGCATGGATGTAGTGGACAAGATCAAAAAAGTTAAAACGGGCACACGCAGCGGTCATCAGGATGTGCCAGTAGAAAATGTGATACTGGAGAAGGCAGAGATAATTCAATAACGCTGTTAACATCGTGAACACGTCCGCACCTAAAACTTTTTTCTCGCTTGGATTTGCGATCGCGCTGTGGCTGGCGGCCCCGGCTTTGCACGCCCTCCCTTTTGCAGACACGGTAGTCAGCTTTACCCCCGGAGACAGCGGCTCCGGTGTGGAGGACACCAGCGACGGCGCTTATACAGGTCTGGTGGGAGAAGGCGAATTTGATGCCCGTGCAGTAACGGCCCTGGATGGAGCGGTGTTCGGACTGGGTAGCACAGCCGAAACATCCGGATCCATAACTTTGCGCTTCAGCGACGGTGAGGTGGTGGATGGGCCCGGCGCGGATCTGCGGTTGTACGACACGTTCAGCTTCCGGGACGGGGTCAACGTGGAAATAAGCGCGGATGGGACACACTTCATGAACGCCTTTCTCTCCGCCGGGGATTTGTCGTATTTTAGATGTTCTCTTCAGCAGCCTTGCACTGCCGATGTAGACATTGCAGACCTCCAGCTGGATGCGTTCAGCTACCTCAAAATCACTACCGCGGGTACCATCGCCCTAGGCTTTCCAGGAGCCTATACGCTGGATGCCGTGGAGGCGCTCCACTACCGTCCCAACACGGTTCCCGAGCCCGGAACACTTGCATTGTTCGGCCTTGCTGCCCTCGGTCTGGCTTTTGTTCGCCGGTAATGACTGAATTGCAGGTTGAATTGCGCTCGAACCGCCAAGGAATGGGCGCCGCGGGCTGTCTTATCCAGTTTATCTTTTATTGGGAGAAATTATGTCCATCCTGTCCACCTTCAGGCTCCTCATCGCGCTATCGATCAGTGCCTGGCTGGCAATGCTTTCCGGTTGCGCCACCACCACGGCAGGCGGTGCGGTTGGCGCAAACCGTTCCCAGCTTTTGCTCATATCCTCGGAACAGCTGGAGCAAACGGCAGCGCAAGGCTATACCCAGCTGAAAACAGAAGCGACCCAAAAAGGCGCCCTGAATACCAATGAAAAACTGCTGGAACGAGTGCGCGCTATCGCTCGTCGCATCGAACCGCAAACAGGCATATTCCGAAAGGACGCTCCCGGGTGGAACTGGGAAGTCAATGTGATCGACAGCGATGAGCTTAATGCTTTTTGCATGCCTGGCGGAAAAATCATGTTTTATTCCGGGCTGATCAATCAGCTCAAATTAACAGATGAAGAAATCGCCGTGGTGATGGGGCATGAAATTGCCCACGCCCTGCGCGAGCACTCGCGCGAGCAGGTGTCGCAGGCTATTGCGGCGCAAACGGCACTGGGAGTGGGAACCGCAGTGTTCGGTCTCAGCCAGACTACCGCCCAGCTCGCCGGCATCGGCTATCAGGCGTTCATAGCCACCCACTTCAGCCGCACGGATGAGGCCGAGGCGGATCGCATCGGGCTCGAATTGTCGGCTCGTGCTGGTTACAATCCCCGAGCCGGGGTCACACTGTGGCAAAAAATGATCAATGCCAATGCGGGAGGACAACTGCCGGAGTTTCTGAGCAGTCACCCTGCTGATTCCACCCGCGTGCAGCAGATCGAGTCGCTGCTGCCAGTCGTCATGCCGCTTTATGAAGCAGCCCGCCGGTGACGGCTAAAGTTGGATTAGCCGTCCTCAAAGCAAGCTGCTTGCGTCGGTAAGCCACCGCGTCACTCCGGGAAACAAAAACAAAGCCGGGCCTCCTTCCCTTCCTTCCTTTGGCCCGGCTTTGCCAAGCCAGAAGAACGGTCTACCGGCTCCCGCTACTTGACTACCATCACGTTGACGGATGAGGATGCGCTATTTCCCGCTGCATCCTTGGTGACTACCTGGACAGTATGTGCGCCTGCCACAACGTTGCGTATATTCCAGTTGTAACCCAGCGTACTTCCCTTTCCGGTAGCCTTGAGCGCACCGTCGATGTAGAGCATATGGGTGATTCCCGAGGCGCCGCTATCGTCGCTCGCATTCACGCTGATTGGAACGTTGTTGCCCGAGACATTGCCTGCCACCGGATTGATTATCTTCACCCGCGGAGCAGTGGCATCCTTGATCACCGTGGTCGTTCCGTTTGCCACGTTCACCGATACGGCAGTCGAAGCCTTGGAATTGCCGGCTGCGTCGAACGCATAAGCGACCAGGCTTACCATGCCGTTGGTCACACCCGTCGAATCCCAGATGAAGGTGAACGGCGCCGAGGTATCAACCGCCACCGTCGTGCTGTTTGCTCTCAGCTCCACCCGCGTCACCCCGACATTATCGGTAGCTGTCACATTCACTCCAACCAGGCCCGTCACGCTTGATCCGCCAGCAGGGGAAGTAATGGAAACCGCAGGTGCCTGTGTGTCGCCGGCGATCACTGCTGAAGCCGCCGCCTGCACCGCGCGTGCAGCATCGACCCGTCCATAGCCATAATAGGGATCGCGCCCGGCCGTACCCAGGTCCACCGCCGTGGAATACAGCAGGCTCTCGATCTGGGTATTGGGTAATGCCGGTTTGGCCGCCATCATGAGTGCCACCACGCCAGCTGTTACCGGGCTGGAGAACGACGTGCCGGAAGGCGCGCCATAACCGCCCCCCATAGTCGTCGTCCATATCCCAGCGCCAGGCGCGGCAAGGGAGATGTAGTTTCCGTAGCTCGACCAACTGGCTCGGAAGTCGTTCGAATCTGTAGCGGCTACAGCTACCATCGATGTCGTTACTGCATAATTCTGGAGCACCCCGGTATTTCCGCCACTCACGATAACCAGCCCACCTTTATCCTTCATGTATTGCGCGGCGCTGCGGGTGCTCGAACTGTCAGTCAATCCAAGGAAGCTGGCATTGGCGACACGAACTCCGCGGTCTGCCGCATAGATGAGCCCTTGAGAAATCGCACTCCAG
>NZ_JCAHZJ010000031.1:0-54318 GCF_059489795.1 Nitrosospira sp. CT | reverse complement strand
CCAGGTCTCATCGGATATATCGTGGCGGCAGTATGCGGGCTTCGAATCCTTCATACGAGTCTCCTTTCCTGACTCGCCAAGTCTCTCATGTGCGGAGACTCGTGACTACACTATCTAGGACGGGTAAATAAAAAAATATTGTCACCTATCGAGGAACGGAAGGTAACAGCCCTCGAACTTTCACATACGAAGCTTCGCCCAGAGAGGATTCTGGACGGTATTACTGATGCGTTTTATACCCTGGATAGCGAATGGCGCTTCACGTGTCTAAACAAGGAAGCAGAAAATCTGCTACGGCGCTCTCGCAGCGACCTTTTGGGCAAGGTGGTCTGGGAAGAATTCAAGGAGGCAGTAGGAACAATCTTCGATCACGAATGCCGTCGGGCACTCGTCGAAAACACCACCGTAAAATTTGAAAACTTCTACGCTCCTCTGGACGGGTGGTTCGAGATACACGTCTATCCTTTGGAAGATGGTCTGGCTGTTTATTT
This sequence comes from Nitrosospira sp. CT, assembly GCF_059489795.1. Lineage (NCBI taxonomy): Bacteria > Pseudomonadati > Pseudomonadota > Betaproteobacteria > Nitrosomonadales > Nitrosomonadaceae > Nitrosospira > Nitrosospira sp. CT. The sequence goes on along the minus strand of NZ_JCAHZJ010000031.1, from coordinate 53,827 downwards.
TAATGACATTACGAAGCGTAAACAGTCTGAGCAGGCGCGCCAGGAGACCGAGGCCCGCATTCGCCAACAGGCTTCCCTGCTTGATAAGGCAGCCGACGCAATCATTGTTCACGGAATCGATTATCGTATTCAGTTTTGGAATCAGGGCGCGCAGCGGTTATACGGATGGACTTCTGAAGAGGTCATCGGTAAATCTATAGAGATGCTGTATGACAACCCCTTAGCCTTCCATGAAGCGAGCAAACTGCTATTGAATACGGGCGAATGGAGGGGGGAGATCGCACAGCGGCGCAAAGATGGAAATAGATGGAAATATATTGCTTGCTGAAGCACGCTGGACTTTGGTTAGAAATGACGAGGGGCAAGCGCAGTCTGTTTTCGCAATCAACACCGATATTACCCAGCGCAAGATGGCGGAAAACAAAATCGAACACCTCGCCTTCTATGATTCCTTGACCGGATTGCCCAATAGGCAACTCCTGCTGGACCGGCTGAGTCAGGCGCTCTCAGCGAGAGCCCGTAAACATCGCATGGGCGCGTTACTGTTTATCGACCTCGATAACTTTAAATTACTCAATGATACGTTCGGCCACGATTTGGGGGACTTGTTGCTGCAGCAACTGGCTCCTCGCCTGATCTCCTGTATACGCGAAAGCGACACGGTCGCTCGCCTAGGCGGCGACGAGTTTGTGGTAATACTGATAACGGACTTTAGCGAAAATTATGAGGAATCCCTTGCTCAGATAAAGGCCATTTGCGAGAGGATTCGCAGCGCATTCAATCAGCCTTTTAATCTCCGTGCATATAAACATCACAGCACGGCAAGCATTGGCGTCGTGCTGTTTAACGATCAATCGCACACAACAGACGAGTTGCTCAAGCAGGCGGATCTCGCGATGTATCAGGCAAAAGCATCAGGCCGCAACGCAATGTGCTTTTTCGATCCGGATGCAAGCGGCAATGAATGCTCGCGCCATTCTGGAGGCGGACTTACCCAAAAACTGGGAGAGAAACAAGTTTATTCTCCACTATCAGCCGCAGATGGATAGCAATAAGATATAGGCACCGAAGCTCATTGATGATGATGACAGCACCATTTGTTTTCTCCAGAGTGATTTCTGGGGAGAAACTGCGCACTCAAGGTGGCGTATGCAATGCCATCCATGTTTTCATCCAGACCAATCCCTTCCGCGAACAGGACCCGCAATATGGAGGCAGCATCGTCATTCCTCTGCCCAATGCCAGCGCGGATACTCGACTTCTGGAGCGCGCTGCCCTGTTTGGCTTGAAGAAAATCTATCGGGGAGGCTTTGCCTACAAGAAGGCGGCCTCATGCTGATGGGTATCGGGGAAGCGCAAATGGCACAAGGATCATTGTGCTTGAGCATGGCTCAGGCAATCGATCAGAAAGATTGATGCAGGCCATCGACATGCTGAATGCGAGCTACGGCCGCAATACCGTTTCCGTTTTTATCCCCTCCTCTCCCAAGCTCTGGGCCATCCGCCGGGAAGCGATGTCCCCCTGCTATGCCACGCACTGGAGCGATGTGCCGGTAGCGCACGCACGCTGACAGCCTTGTTTCCGGAATGCGAAAACAAGGCTGAGGGCCAGTCGAAGATACTGGCCCCCAGTAATCAACTATTTCAACTTTCTCATTTCCTCGGCCAGCACCTACAAAGCGCGATTGAGCTTCACGTTCTGGTCGATGCCGGTCACAGCGCGGGTTTTCATGGAGCTGATGGGCTCCATGAAAATGTAGCCAGTGGCCATGTTAGTTTTCGGCGAAACTTACCTTTGGAGGAAGGAGTTTTGCATGAAGACGAAACAGTTTAGTGTGGAGCAGATTGTTGCGGTGCTGAAGGAAGCCGAAGCTAGCATGACGTAGAGCGAAATGTTGTGAAACTGCATCAGCAGGCGCACCCGGGCGCTACGGCGCTTCGGCGGCGCAAGACGTTGGATCTATATTATGTAAGCCTTCCGCCCATCGGATGCGGTTTAAAGCTTTTGCTGCCAAAAGCCTGGAGTGCGTGCCAAAATTGCGGGGGAGTATAGCTCCGCCTCAGGCTGAGCCTGATTATCCCCCTTTATCTGGGCAGAATCTCTTTTCATACTGGACAATCTGCGGAAGGTCAGCTTTGATATTTCGGAGAGTTCTGTTCAACGGCGAGGCTCGATTGTTATGAGCACATCGCACGAGGATTGCTCAAGAACATGCCGCGATACACTGCCCAGCAGCAGTTCCTCGAGACCGGATTTTCCATGTTTTCCCAAGACGATCAAGTCTGGCCTGGTTAGCTCTGCGTGATCACATATCACATGACCCGGATAGCCAAAAACAACCTCGCGGGTAATTGCCCGATTATCCCCTTCCGGAATACCCGCAATAAACTGATTCAAATCGCGCCGGGCATCTTCTTCCGCTTTGACATGGTAGTCGTGAACGAGGTTGTTCCCAATGCCTGCCAACTGCATTTGCTCCTCCAGTACGACATCAAATACGTGCAGAAAATCGATTTTTGCCTCCGGTGCAATCTTCAGCGCCATCTGCGCCGCACTTCTGGAGTTTTCGGAAAAATCAACTGGAACCAGCACTCGTCGATAGGATGTTATCGCTTCCTTCTTTATTACCAGCAAAGGAGTTTTAATCATCCGCGCCACCTTGTCGGCTGTGTTGCCGAGAAAAATAGAAGTTAAAAAATGACCTCCATGCTCGCCAATAACCGTTAAATCCGCAGGCAGCTCATCTGCTCTTGCAACAATCTCTTTCTCAGGTTTCCCAAACCTGACCGTTCTGGTACAGCGGATACCATGGTTATCCTGCAGATGCGCAGAGATCAGTCCTAACTCGCGCATCGCCCGCTCGACAAGAACCACCTCGGCTGCCACAGGCGTACTCTTGAGAACAAGCGCCAGCGTGTCGGGCAATCCTGCTTCTTTCACAGTCAACAAATCAATTGTGTCAGATTCCAGAAGAGCTGCCAGCATGCCCGCTCGCTTACCCGCCCAACGGGAGAACTGGGAAAAGTCAATTGCTACCAGAATACTTTTAATGTCACGCATATAACCAAATCGTACGCTAATTAACCTCGTTATCCGTGAACTAATGGAACTGGCTGTGATTACAACGCCACACAGATGATCTCAAGTATAGTTCGAGAGCTGCGACTATGAGGAGCGTGAAAGCGATATCATCACAGCCGGGTTTTACGCGGTGGCTTGGAGGAGCAATTGTTCTCTACGTGAATCCACTGAATCCACCTATCAATGATAATTTCCCCTTGCCGAAAGAGTCGGATCATCCGCATCCCAGCCTGAGGCTCCGCGCCGCTTCCTGTATAATTCCCTTTTATCCCCTTTATACTTTGAAAGCATTTTTTCATGGAAGCAGAACACGTCAACGCTCTCACCCACCAGCTCGGCGATCTGGATAGCCGGGCAGCAGAACTGCGGAGGTATCTTTGACTTCGATACCAGGAAAACACGTCTGACCGAACTTAACCGGTTGACGGAAGACCCCGCAGTCTGGGATGACAACAAGCGTGCCCAAGAACTGGGGCGCGAAAAAAAGATGCTGGAAAGCGTGGTCATCAACCTGGAAACTATTTCCCGCCAGTTGCAGGATGCACGGGAGCTGTTCGAGATGGCGGAAGAGGAGGATGACGACCCTACTCTTCAAAGCGTGGCGCGCGACATCAGCCATTTGGAAAAAGCAGTGTCGGACATGGAATTCCGGCGCATGTTTTCCAACCCCATGGATACGAATAACTGCTTCGTGGATATCCAGTCCGGCTCGGGCGGTACCGAAGCGCAGGACTGGGCCGCGATGCTGGAGCGCATGTATCTGCGCTATTGCGAGCGCCGCGGCTATGAGGTGGAAGTCATGGAAGAGTCGCCGGGCGAAGTGGCGGGAATCAAGAGCGCGAGCCTCAAAATATCGGGTGAATATGCCTATGGCTACCTCCGCACCGAAACCGGCGTCCATCGACTGGTGCGCAAATCGCCGTTCGATTCCGGCAATCGCCGTCACACCTCGTTTGCGAGTGTATTCGTCTACCCGGAAGTGGATGAGACCATCGAGATCGATATCAATCCCGCGGACCTGCGGGTTGATACCTTCCGCGCTTCCGGTGCGGGGGGCCAGCACATCAACAAGACTGACTCGGCGATCCGGATCACTCATAACCCTACCGGTATCGTCGTTCAATGTCAGAGCGGACGTTCGCAGCATCGTAATCGCGCGGATGCCATGGCCATGCTGAAATCGCGCCTTTTTGAAGCGGAACTGCGCAAGCGCAATGAGGAAAAGCAGGCGATAGAAGACACGAAAACCGATATCGGCTGGGGGCATCAGATCCGCTCCTATGTGCTGGACCAGGCGCGCATCAAGGACTTGCGGACGGGGGTGGAAAGCGGCAACACCCAGGCTATCCTCGATGGGGATCTGGATGATTTTATCGAAGCAAGCTTGAAACAAGGCGTATAAGAGGACCGATCTGAGATGGATGAGGCTTTAGAGAAGGATTCGGACGAAACGGATCGGTTTCAGGCAGAGATCAGGCTCGTCGAGGAGCGGCGCGCAAAACTGGATGCCCTGCGTGCAACGGGCAATGCCTTTCCCAACGACTTTCCCCGCGAGCATTTTTCGGCGGACCTTCATCGCCAGTATGGCGAGCACGCCAACGAAACGCTGGAGGCAGAACCGATACCAGTGCGCGTGGCTGGCCGCATGGTCCTCAAGCGGGTCATGGGCAAAGCAAGCTTTGCCACCTTGCAGGATATGAGCGGTCGCATCCAGCTATACATTGCAAAGGATGTAGCGGGCGACAGCGCTTATGACGCATTCAGGCATTATGATCTTGGCGACATATTAGGCGCAGAGGGCACCCTGTTTCGGACCCGCACCGGGGAATTGTCAGTACGGGTAACAAGCCTGAGATTGCTCACGAAATCGCTGCGACCGTTGCCGGAAAAATTTCACGGGCTGACCGACCAGGAGCAGAAGTACCGGCAGCGCTATCTCGACCTCATCACGAATGAAACCAGCCGCAAGGTGTTTATCGCGCGCTCCAGGATCATCCAGGCCATCCGCGAGTTTCTGGCGGGCCACGGCTATCTGGAAGTCGAAACGCCCATGATGCATCCTATCCCCGGGGGTGCGACTGCCCGCCCCTTCATCACGCATCACAACGCGCTGGACATGCAGCTGTATCTGCGCATCGCGCCCGAGCTTTATCTCAAGCGGCTGGTAATAGGCGGACTGGAAAAAGTATTCGAAATAAATCGCAGCTTCAGGAATGAAGGGATTTCCACCCGGCACAACCCCGAATTCACCATGCTGGAGTTTTACGAGGCCTACCGGGACTATACGTATCTGATGGACCTTACCGAGGCCCTGCTGCGGGAGGTAACGCTAAAGGTGCTGGACACCACCAGCTTCACGTATCAGGGGCGCGAGTTGGATCTGGCGCAACCCTTCGAGCGGCTCACCATCACCCAGGCTATCCGGAAATTTCATCCCGAATATACGGAGGTGCAGCTCGACGACCGTGCATTCCTGATCGACAAATTGCAGAAACTCGGAATTCCTTATAAACCCGGGGACGGGATAGGAGGATTACAACTGACCCTGTTTGATGAAACTACCGAGCATCTGCTGTTCGAACCAACCTTCATAGTGGATTATCCGGCGGAAGTGTCGCCGCTTGCGCGTCGCAATGACAGGAATCCGGAGATAACCGACCGGTTTGAGCTCTATATAGCCGGACGGGAGATTGCAAACGGATTTTCGGAGTTGAATGATCCGGAGGATCAGGCGGCGCGCTTCCTGGAGCAAGCCAGAGCCAAGGAAGCAGGCGATGCGGAAGCCATGCACTACGATGCCGACTATATCCGCGCACTCGAATACGGCCTGCCTCCCACCGCGGGAGAAGGTATCGGTATCGACCGGCTGATCATGCTCCTGACCGATAGCCCGAGTATACGCGATGTCATCCTGTTCCCCCAGTTGCGGCGGGAGGATTGAAAATCTGGATCGTTTCGATTGCCCGGAGTTGTCCAACTCCGGTTTTTTATTGAATCGGCGAGCAAGCAGTACAAACGTCATACCAGTGGAAGCCGGTATCCAGTGACGTTCAAAGCACGTCGTTGTTGGTTTGGACTGGATTCCGGCTCAGGTCCGGAATGACGAGATTCATAGTATTTTCTGGCCGGATCAATAACAAACTGCGTAATAAATACGCTCTTCAATATACTCTTCAGGCAGCTGAACTGCTCCTGATCTCATCTGGCGCGGCTTGAGTTTTTCGGCTCGATGCTGCCGGATTCACCGTCCCCTTACTGGATTCTCCCAGCTCGTTCGCATCGCGAAGTACATCTCATCCTTTGCCATCTTTCCAGGCTGGAAGATGGAGTGTCTGCTTGAACCTTTTACTCCATTCGCTGCCAAAGTTTATATACCCTACCCAGGTATTGACCCCCTATGGAAGGGACGGAGCATTCAGCGGGATGACAAAAAATACCGGGAAAGGGTCACTCCGGTTATTGAAGAGAATGATAAAAACTGGCGAGAAGCATCCTCCGAACCGCAGGAGGGAGCAGGACTTGAGCAGGATTTGGATTCGTATTGAAGGCTTTGAAGCTGAGTAACCTCCGGCTGTAGTGTTCGCTTTGCGGGGACTAAGTGGACGAAAGGCACGAAAGATGGGCTGTTCAGAATATTTGACATATACCCCCATAGGGTATAAAGTCAGATGAACGTTTTGGAGGCACCATCATGAGTTCTCTTACTCTCAGGCATATCGAACTGCCTATCGAAGGCATGACTTGTGCGGCATGCGCGACCCGGATCGAAAAAAACCTCAACAAGCTGCCAGGCGTGCAGGCAGCAGTAAACTTCGCCAACGAAAAAGCGCGGATCGAGTTTGACGCTTCGGCGACTCAGCCGGAAGACCTGGTACACTCCATTGAAAAAGCAGGTTTCCATGTCGCCCCTCAGTCGGTGCAGTTGCAGATCACTGGCATGACCTGTGCGGCATGTAGCGGTCGGATCGAAAAGGCATTGAGCAAGCTTTCGGGGGTTACAGCTTCCGTCAATCTGGCAACCGAAACCGCGCATGTCAATTACAATCCCGCCGTGGAAACGGTGGAAGATATCATCAATGCTGTCGTCAAAACCGGCTATGGCGCCCGGGAGCTCAGCGATACCAGTCGTGCCGAGGAGAAAGCGCGCAAGCTTGCCGCCTATCAGGCGGAGCTTCGGATGTTCTGGATTTCTGCGGCTCTCAGCGTGCCGCTGCTGGTGCAGATGGGGCCCATGTTCTGGGGCGGTGAGATGGAACTGCTGCCGCGCTGGCTCCAGTTGCTGCTGGCCACGCCGGTACAGTTCTGGATAGGCAAGCGCTTCTATGTGGGTGCGTGGCACGCATTGCGAGGCGGCGGCGCCAATATGGATGTACTGGTCGCGCTGGGCACCAGCATGGCCTATCTTTTCAGCGCGGTGGTTACGTTGCTGGGACTGGATCAGCATGTCTACTTCGAAGCGAGCACAGCCATCATCACTCTGGTGCTGCTCGGTAAATTGATGGAAGCACGCGCCAAAAGCAGGACTTCCGCCGCCATCGAGGAACTTGTCAAGTTGCAGCCCAGAACAGCGCGTGTGGAGCGCAACGGCGAGATCATCGAGGTGGACGTGGGTACGCTCAAGGAGGGCGATATTTTTCTGGTTCGCCCGGGCGAAAGCCTGCCGGTAGACGGCATCGTCCTCGAAGGTGCATCCAGTGTAAACGAAGCGATGCTGACAGGGGAAAGCCTCCCCGTGGCAAAGCAGACAGGTGCCACGGTATACGCCGCCACGGTGAATCAGCAGGGCATGCTGAAATGCCGCGCTACAGGCGTTGGCGCCCATACGCAGCTCGCGGCTATTATTCGCCTGGTTGAGGAAGCGCAGGGCTCGAAAGCGCCTATCCAGCGTCTCGCCGATACCATCTCCGGTATCTTCGTGCCAATCGTGACTGCCATCAGTATTCTGACTTTTATCCTGACATGGTGGCTGGCGGGCAACTTTGTCCCCGCCCTGGTCAGCGCCGTGGCGGTGCTGGTGATCGCCTGCCCCTGCGCGCTTGGGCTGGCGACCCCGACCGCCATCATGGTAGGCGTAGGCCGCGGCGCGCAGAGCGGCGTGCTGGTCAAGAACGCCGCAGCACTCGAGCACGCAGGAAAAATCGAGACACTCATCCTGGACAAGACCGGCACGCTCACCGAAGGTAAGCCAGCGCTTACGGATATCGTCCCCGTCGAGCCTTTTACAGAACGAGAGCTGATGCGTATTGCAACCACCCTTGAACAGGATTCGGAACACCCTCTGGCAAAAGCAGTCATGGAACATGCCAGTAAAACGGGTATTCAACCGGAGCCTGTAACCGATTTTCAGGCTGTCACTGGCAGCGGCATCACTGGCAATGTTGGCGATATCGGGTATATTCTTGGCTCACCCGGATTCCTGCGAGAGCACGGGGCGCGGGTTGATGAGAATGCAGTATTCGCCCTCCAATCCGAAGGCAAGACGGTCGTCGGTCTTGCCGCCGTGAATATGCCCTCCGGGGAATCTCCCCAAATGCTGGGCTATCTCGCCATCGCCGACCAGCTCCGCGCAACTTCAGCACGGGCGGTGTCGCGATTAAAAGCGATGGGTATCGAGGTTGTGATGCTCACCGGCGACAATGCGCCGACCGCGGCTGCAATCGCAGGCCAGGCAGGGATAACCGTGTATCGGGCCGAGGTGCTGCCACAGGACAAGGCCACAGAGGTAGGCAAGTTGAAGGAAGGCGGCAAAGTTACCGGCATGGTGGGCGATGGGATCAATGATGCGCCCGCACTGGCGGCGGCTGACGTAAGTTTTGCCGTCAGCGCAGGTTCGGATGTCGCGATCGAGGCAGCCGACATTACCCTCATGCGCGATGATTTGATGAGTGTGGCCGACGCCATCTCCCTTTCGCGCATGACATTGAGGAAAATCCGGCAGAACCTTTTCTTTGCCTTTTTCTACAATGTGCTGGGGATACCGCTCGCGGCGATGGGTCTGCTCAATCCTGTCATTGCAGGTGCGGCGATGGCAATGAGCTCGGTATCAGTGGTAAGCAATTCCCTGTTGTTGAAGCGCTGGCGAGCGAGTGCCTGAGCTTTCGTCACAGGATGAGCGATAATAAATAACCTCGGCCAGCCAAACCAACCAAAGGAGGCAGAAATGCAAATGGAAGTCATAAAAATCAACGGAATGACCTGCATGGGCTGTGTCAATAGCGTTAAGAATGTGCTGGAAAAGATACCCGGGGTGAGCAATGCAAATGTCTCCCTGGAACAGCAACAGGTAACCATTGAGTATGATGCTTCCAAGGCTCATACTGATCAATTCAGGGAGGCAATCAAGGATGCAGGCTTTGAAGTCGAAAACTGACAAGAAACCTTGCCATATGCCAACTGCGGTGGTGCAGCCAGATAAGGAAGCGCTGATAAAACGCCTCAACCGCATCGAAGGCCAGGTGCGTGGCGTGGCAAAAATGATCACGGAAGACCGTTATTGCGTTGACATCCTGAATCAGGTGTCCGCGCTTCAGTCCGCGCTCGATGCTGTCGCAATGCGCCTGCTTGAAAATCACACGCATGGCTGCATGCAGAGTGCGATCAGGTCGGGAGACGGAGACGCAGCAATCGATGAGCTGATGACAGTGGTGCGGAGGTTCGCCCGCTAGCGTGGTCCCGATTGAGGATAATTTTTATTGTAACGGCCGCAATCCCTTGCACAAGAAGAATTTCTCACAATGAATCCTCCTATCCTCATTAGATCAGCCCTGATCGCCTTGCTGCTGATTGGGTTGCCTGCCGTAGCCCACGAGATTCACGAGATTCCGGACACAACGGAAGAACGTGTGAAGGCATGCATCATTTGTCACGGCCCGGAAGATAAAAAGGGTAGAGATGAATATTACCCTCGTATCGCAGGCAAGCCGGAAGGCTATCTTTTCAACCAGTTGCGGAATTTCCGGGATGGCCGCCGCCACTATCGGCCCATGGCCCTGCTGCTCGAAGGCCTGCCCGATGCATATCTGTGGGAGATGGCCGGATATTTTGCCTCGTTAAAACAGGCCTTTCCTCCACCTGAACCAATGCGGGCTTCATCACCCAAAGTCAAAATAGCGCGCGAGCTGATCGAGCATGGAGATGCTGCCCGTAATATACCCGCCTGCGTCGGCTGCCACGGCAAGGACTTGATGGGCATAGCGCCATTCATTCCCGGTCTTATCGGTCTCCCGCGCGTATATATCATGGCCCAGTTCGGCAACTGGCAGCACGGCGCACTGATGCGTGGGCGAACGCCCGATTGCATGTCGGAAATAGCAAAGAAGCTTACCACCGAAGAGGTAAGCGCTGTTGCCATGTGGCTGGCCGCGCAACCTGTTCCCGAGTCGGACGAGAGACATGCAGGTGCGGGGGTAGAATTGCCCAAGCGGCTGGCAGGACGCTGCGCCAGCATCATTCCACAAACAAACAATCCAAAATGAGATACGGCTTATACGGCTCCCTCGCAATCCTGATCGCTGGATTTACCGGCCTGGGCATCTTGCTGGCGCCACCCGTTACGCTGTCGTCAGCAGCAGAAAAACCGGAGGCAACGAAGGAGGTACGCGATACTGCCGAAATCGGGGGGCAGAGGGCACGCGGCGCTTATCTGGCACGCATCGGCAACTGCCTGGGTTGTCACACGGCCTATAGTGGACTCCCCTACGCTGGTGGACACATCCTCGATACTTCGATCGGCATATTCATCACGCCTAATATCACTTCTGATAAAGAAACGGGTATCGGCCTCTGGAGCGAGGAAGATTTCTGGCGGGCTCTCCATAACGGCAGGGGGCGCGATGGAAATCTCCTTTATCCGGCATTTCCGTATTCGGAATATACCAGGGTATCGCGCGAAGATTCGGATGCCATCTTTGCCTACCTTCAATCACTTCCACCCGTGAGGCAGCGTAATGCACCCAACCGCATCAATTTCCCTTTCAACTGGCGTCCGCTGCTGCATCTCTGGCAGCTTATTTATTTTTCTCCGGGCATATATCTTCCTGACACGATGCGGGATGACGAATGGAACCGGGGGGCCTACCTCGTACAGGGGCTCGGGCATTGCAACGCATGTCATACCCGGCGCAACATATTGGGAATAAGCAAAGGAGATATCCTGGGGGGAGGTCAGCTCATGGGTTCAAACTGGTATGCGCCGTCGCTGACTTCCCTCCAGGAGGCCAGTACCGCCGATTGGCCGATCGAAGACATTAAGAGATTGCTGAAAACCGGATCCACTTCGCGCGCTGTGACGACGGGACTGATGGCGAATGTTGTCAGCCAGAGTCTCCAGTTCCTGACAGAAGACGACGCGCACGCCGTGGCGAAGTATCTGAAGTCTTTGCCCGAAACCGAGCCTCGCTCCCGTGGAATCGCCCCTCCCCTTACCGAAGAAGTCGACAAGCAGCTTAAAAAAGGGGGGCAGATTTACGAAACCTATTGCCAGGACTGCCATGGAAATCTGGGTGAAGGCGCACCGGGAAGCTATCCGGCGCTGGCCGGCAACCGTGGGGTGACAATGGCATCCCCGGTCAACGCGATTCGCAGCATTCTCAATGGCGGCTATGCTCCTGTCACTGAAGTCCAGCAGCGTCCCTACGGAATGCCACCGTTTGCGCAAGTTCTGCCCGATGAAGAGATTGCATTGGTGCTGTCGTATATCCGTAACTCATGGGGCAACCGGGGAAGTCTCATCACGGCGGAACAGGTGGACCGAAGCCGAAAAGGTGCGCAATAGAGCGCCGCTGGCGAGACGTTCAAACTATCCAGGCTAGCCACAGTAACCATTTGCCTGAAACCAGTTCATTGCATCCTCGAGTGCAGACGCAGCCGGGCGATAGCGATAACCCAGTTCTCTTACCGCCTTGTCACTGGAGTAGAACATCTTTTTCTTTGCCATGGAGACGCTATCCACGGTAGCGCGCGGCTCAACCTTGGTAACGGCGGACATTTTTTCCATCAACCAGGCAGCAGGCACCACCAGCTTGACGGGAAGACCAAGTCGCCTGGTCTGCTTGCCTCTTATCTCATCGATTTTCTGCAGAATCTGCAGCAAGGTCATGTTTTCGCCCCCGAGGATGTAACGCTCGCCAGGTTTTCCATGCTTGTACGCCAGCAGATGGCCTTCAGCGATATCGTCAGCGTGCACGATATTCAAGCCGGTATTCACGTATGCCGGCATTCGATTGCGCAATGTATCCACTACGATGCGACCGGTGGGGGTGGGCTTGATATCACGCGGCCCTATCGGCGTGGATGGATTGACGATGACCATGGGCAGGTTATGTTCCCGCGTCATCTGCTGAACAATTTCTTCAGCCATGAATTTCGAGCGCTTGTAGTGTCCGCACATCGATCCCAGGCTGGAAGGGGTATCTTCGTTGGCAGGAATGCCATTTTCAGCCGTGCCCAGCGTCGCTACACTGCTGGTATAAACCATGCGTTTCATTCCAGCTTCGGCGGCTGCAAGCACCAGTGCCCGGGTTCCCTTTACATTGATTTCGTACATGGTATCCGGATTGGGTACCCAAAGACGGTAGTCTGCTGCCACATGAAACAAGTTATCGCACCCGGCGACTGCCCGTTTCAGGGAGGGAGCAGAACGCAAGTCACCTTCCGAAATTTCAACGTGCAACTTATCAAGATTCCGCCGATCGCTTCCTGGCCGAACAAGACAGCGCACTTCATGGCCCGCTTCCAGTAAACAACGCGTTACTGCGGAGCCGACAAATCCGTTGGCTCCGGTTATTAAAGACTTAGTCATATCTGACCCTTTCGACTTCCGGATTCAGTGCGAACCTGCGAGCAGCCACTCGCTTTGGTGTCGTTCAGTGATGAATGCTGCCCCTGTCAGAGCCCACTCGCAATGATCAGGGATCAGACGGCGGCGAATCCGCAAAAGCGTTGCGCACTCACAACTTCCACTTGAGAAAACCAGGTGAGATCCTTTATACGGGAATTCTGGATAATTCAGCAATAGATCGTTGTCTGAAGCAGGCAGGATGAAGCGTTACAAAGAAAAAAATGCATCCAGCAATATAGTAGAACCTCTCTTTACTCGACCTGCTGATCCTGGCAATTAGCTGCGGCTGGCAAGGTGCTTTTCCACATCTTCCTTACTGAAACCCAGGGCAGCGGCAACCCGATCCGCATGACTCACCCGGGATACACCCGGAATCAGGCGATAGGTCGGACCCTGTGGCGAAAATTCGCCCTGGAGATAGCGGCCTATCCCCTTGTCCTGCAAACGCTCGCACAGTTCATGGTTATGGGTAACCAGCAAGGTGCTTGCGCCAAGCTTGTAAAAACCGGCGAGAACATACTCCGAGAGTTCCATCTTCTCTTCGAATGTCGTTCCCTCCGAAAGCTCATCCAGCACGACGAGACTGCGCGGCGTGGAATTGAAGAAAATTTCGCGCGTGCGTTTCAACTCGTGGCCAAAGCGCCCCATGCCCTCATCCAGATGGCCTGGGTCCGGTACCTGGTAGAAAATATGCTCAGCCGGCACCAGGCGGGCGCCAGCGGCGGGAATATGGCAACCTATCTGTCCCAACAGCTGAATCTGGACGACTGTCTTGCAATACGCAGTTTTGCCGCCGCTGTTGGGTCCGGTAATGACCAGCAAGCGGCCGGTATCATCGAGCGAAACATCATTCGGCACATAATTGGAGTTGGCCTTCGCGAGCACGGGATTCCGCGCTTCCGTGACTTCCAGTGCGTGCCGCTCGCTTTCCGATATTTCCGGCAAGGTCATCTTGCCCACGAAGGCTGCCGAATAGCGATGGAAGGAGAGCAGTTCGTCGAGCATTCCCAGCACATCCACCAATCGCGCCAGTTCAGGGCTGTGCTTGAACAGCTTGCGTAGTGGATAGATGACAGTATCGCGATCTGAGGCGGCAATTGCAATCAGAACAACGGGCAAAATCGGCACTGCCAGCACGAGTATCCCATAACCGAGATAAGCGATGCCGAAACTCGCCAGCAATCCCTGAAAAAAATAAAGCGCCGCGGCGAGCGCAGCCACAACGAAAAATACCGGAATCGGCTTGAACATGGATGGCGTGAAGCGCGAGAGCGGCAGGTAACGCGGCTTTTCTTCCCGGGTCTTGAATTTTCCTTCGGAGATATAGACAGGACCGCGCATCAGGGAATAAATCCTTGATTTTCCGAAGTCGCGAACAGCCTGGAATAGCTCCCGGAGATAAGCGCTTTGCGGCTGAGGTAGAATTTCCACCGTCTCGACCATGTCGATCGCAAATCCCGTACCATCGATGAACTGGTGGTAACCGTAACCGCTGAACTCCATTTCATCTTTACCACCCCTGGAATTGTCTATGGCAATTCCCCCGGTAAAAGTACCGTAGAGTAAATGATAAAGGGACTGCTCTCCCTCTTTCACCGTATCGACGAAATGCTGGAGCGCTTCACGAAGCATTGAATTTGACCCGAGTTCCCGTACTGCTTCCTGTTTCTTTTGAATCAGCGCCGCATCTGTCTCCGGTCGCGCAAGCGAGCGATAGAGCACAGATTGCCCTGCATGAGTAATAGCGTGATTGACCGAATCGAATAACTCATCGGCTTCGATTGCATCGAACGTTTTCGCATCCAGTACACCGTAATCGTCTTCCTTCGGCCGACTGTCTCGAATACCGCTGGGCTTCTGACCACTGGAGAGAACAGGTTTTTGATTCCAGTATGAATTGGGAGCAGAGGGCGAATTCATGATCAGGTTATGTTGGATTGATCGATTTCCGGGATAAGATTGGCAACCTTCCTGAAATGAGGGATGCCCGGAGGAGAAGATAGGGGCCTGAAAAGCAGTTTACGACAGCGTAGCATCCTTTTGGTGGATGCCTGCTTCACGACGTGCTCATCGGTGTGCATGCCACCTTTCACGTTTCCCCTGAAAATCTACCACCAGGGCAGGCGCCCGTCAATGCGCGGCGAGTGGTAGCTGGAAGGGGCCTGGGGTTTGCGGCCGAAACAACGCATCGTTCACCTCCTTCAAATCCTCCTCGTCCAGTTCTCCCGCCTCTGCCTTCAACCGCAATCGTGACATGAGAAAATTGTAGCGCGCCTGCGCGAGATCTCGTCGCGCCGAATAATACAATTGCTGTGCGTTCAGCACGTCCACCTCGGTCCGGACACCTACTTCCTGGCCGAGCTTGGTGGAATCGACCTGGCTCTGACTGGACACCAGCGCCTGCTTCAG
Source organism: Nitrosospira sp. CT (assembly GCF_059489795.1). Taxonomy (NCBI): domain Bacteria; kingdom Pseudomonadati; phylum Pseudomonadota; class Betaproteobacteria; order Nitrosomonadales; family Nitrosomonadaceae; genus Nitrosospira; species Nitrosospira sp. CT. Next base: position 38,498 of record NZ_JCAHZJ010000031.1, on the reverse strand, counting down.
CGCCGTTACCTGCGCAATGCCATTGGTGACATTGAGATACTGCTGGCTTACCTGCAGCACGCTGTTGCGCCGGGTATTGTTCAGGTCCTGCAACACCTTTTCCTGGATAGCTACTGCTTCGCGCACGCGCGACTGCACCGCAAAACCCTGAAACAGCGGAAAGCTGAGCTGTACGCCGATTTCTTTCGATGTCAGGTCAATGGGACGCCCCGTGATCGTACCCCCTACCCCTTTCTGGTCGCTGTATATCGCAACGAGATCGAGCGTCGGATAATGCCCCGCCTGAGCCCGTTCAACGTCCTTTTTTGCAATTTCATATACCGCCTCCTGGACCTTCAGCGCGAGATTGTTCTGTTCGGCCACGCTGATCCAGTCCTGCATGCTGGGATACTTCAACATGAGCAGATCGGAGGGCACCTCGGCGGGACGAACCATATCTTCCGGTATCCGCCCGATGATCTGTTCGAGCGCCCGTTTGCGCACTTCAAGTTCGTTCAGCGCGCCTATCTGCAACGCAGCCGTCAAATCGAAACGCGCCTGAGCTTCGTGAGTGTCGACGATGGTAGCGGTTCCGACTTCGAAGTTGCGCTTTGCCTGCGCCAACTGTTCGCTGATGGCCTTTTTCTGCGCCTCCGCGACCTCCACGTTTACTTCTGCCAGCAGAATATCCAGATACGCCTGCGCAACGCGCAAGATTAGATCCTGCGCCGCAATGATGAACTCCGAATCGGCCTGCGCAACCTGAAGCTTCGATTGTTCGTAAATCGCGAAATTCTCCTTGCGATAGATCGGCTGAGTGGCGGTAATGGTCAGGCTCTGGTTATCGATGACAACTTCGGAGGGTCTGACGGCCACACCTGTTCCGGTCGCGGTTCCAGTTCCGCCGATTCTTTCTATATCGATCCACTGCCGCCGCCGCACCCCCGCAAGCGTTACCGTGGGCAGCAGGCCCGCCCGGCCCTGAGGCAGTTTTTCCTGCGCGGCCTGGTGCGTGAAGCGGGCTGCGCGAAACTGCGCGTCATTTTCCAGCGCTTCATGATAGATGTCCATCATGTCCGCGGCCTGCAGCGGGGTGCTCAGTGCTCCGATAAACAGGAGCCCATGGACGTACGGCGCAATTTTCGATTTGATTCCGGATTGCCTTGCGCTGCTTGAAAAGAACATCTTCGTTGACTACAGTTAAAGATAGATGGATAGCTATAAGAGAGTAGCGATGGATACGTCGCGTGGACTGCAATTCCTGGAGTTCGGGCCGAAAGATCAGAATGTAAATCTCTCCGGCTGCTTCGCATTTCTGAGCGGCGCAATACAGGTTTCGAACAGGCCGACTGTGCTGTATGCGCCTGCGCGCCCGTTTTCCTCCTGTGCCACGCAAGTAACGAGAAGAGCCTGCATTACCGGTGGATCGCCCACTACAGCAAAGAGGCGCCCGCCGGTTTTAAGGCTCTTCTGAAATCCCTCCGGCAGCAGGGGAGTGGATCCGGTCAGGACGATAACATCATAGGGGCCGTGCTGGACCCAGCCGCGGGCAGCATCGCCATTTTCCACCAAGACATTGGTAATCTCATGATTTCTTATGTTTTTTTCGGCCATGGCCGCCAGCTCAGGCACAATCTCGACGCTATGAACAAATCTCCCTTTTTTGGCAAGCAGCGCAGTCAGGTAACCGCTGCCGCTCCCTATCTCCAGAATTCTGTCGGTATTATTGATTCCCAGTTCCTGCAGAATCCGCGCCTCCACTTTGGGGGCGAGCATTACCTCCCCGTATCCCAGCGGGATTTCCATATCGACGAATGCAAGTGAACGGTAAGCTGCCGGGACAAATTCCTCGCGCCGCAGCTCGAACAATAGTTGGAGAATCTCCTGGTCCAGCACGTCCCACGTACGAATTTGCTGCTCCACCATGTTATACCGGCTTTGTTCGAGATCCATATCCAACCCTCTGCTCCTATATGAAATGTCATAACAAACTTGCAATTATTCCACATTTCCGTTAGCTTCACAGCAGCAGCTAGGGGTCCGTTTCCGCGAGCAGCCGGAAACCGGTGAGAGAGTCCCTCATGGAACCCGCGGATAAGTACACTTGCATATCACGCTTATTCGGCGGTTCCTCTACCTGACACGGATAATGCCGCCGTAGGGAAGCTGGGAATCGGTTGTCCGGTCGTCCCGCTCCTTTATGGCACTCAAGGAGCGTAATATGAATGCAACATTTTCAAGCGTGGTACAAAGTTCATCGCCCTTTTCGGGCAAAACCGCCCAGGTTGACGAAGGCGCGGTCAAACCTCTGCCCCGGTCACGAAAAACCTACCTGAGCGGTTCCCGCCCGGATATCCGGGTTCCCATGCGTGAAATCAGCCAGTCCGATACGCCCGCCAGCATGGGAGCGGAAAAAAACCCGCCGATTTATGTCTATGACACTTCCGGTCCTTATACCGACCCGGCAGTCAAAATTGACATTCGCTCCGGCCTGGCGCCGCTGCGCGAAAAATGGATAGATGAGCGCGGCGATACGGAGATTCTCTCCGGTCCGGCCTCCATCTATGGCAGGCAACGGCTGAATGACCCACGCTTGGCCGAATTGCGCTTCGACCTGAAGCGCAGCCCCCGCCGCGCCAGAACCGGAGCAAACGTGACACAGATGCATTATGCGCGACGTGGCATCGTCACGCCGGAAATGGAATTTATTGCCATACGGGAGAATCAGCGTTGCGAGCATTTGGCCGATCAACAGCGGGAACTGCTTGCACGCCAGCACCCGGGCCATGATTTCGGCGCGTTCCTGCCCCGCCACATCACGCCCGAGTTCGTACGTGATGAGGTCGCCAGGGGACGCGCAATCATTCCCGCCAACATCAACCATCCGGAATCCGAACCGATGATCATCGGGCGCAATTTTCTGGTGAAAATCAACGCAAATATCGGTAATTCGGCGCTAAGCTCAAGCATCCAGGAGGAAGTCGAAAAGATGACATGGGCGATACGCTGGGGGGGAGATACCGTAATGGATCTCTCCACGGGAAAAAACATCCATGAAACGCGTGAATGGATCATACGCAACAGTCCCGTTCCCATCGGCACGGTGCCGATCTACCAGGCCCTGGAAAAAGTGGATGGCAAGGCAGAAGACCTGACCTGGGAAATTTTTCGCGATACGCTGATAGAGCAGGCTGAACAGGGTGTGGACTATTTCACCATTCATGCCGGCGTACGGCTCGCCTATGTTCCGATGACGGCAAAACGGCTCACCGGTATTGTTTCCCGCGGCGGATCGATCATGGCGAAGTGGTGCCTTGCGCACCACAAGGAGAGTTTCCTGTATACGCAGTTCGAGGAAATCTGTGAAATCATGAAGACTTACGATGTAAGCTTTTCCCTCGGTGACGGATTGCGCCCCGGTTCAATATATGATGCAAATGATGAAGCCCAGTTTGCGGAGCTGAAAACCCTCGGCGAGCTGACACAGATTGCCTGGAAGCATGACGTGCAGGTAATGATCGAAGGTCCCGGCCATGTTCCCATGCATCTCATCAAGGAGAACATGGATATGCAGCTGAAATACTGTGACGAAGCGCCGTTCTATACGCTGGGACCCCTTACCACCGATATCGCCCCCGGCTATGATCATATAACATCTGCCATTGGCGCTGCCATGATCGGCTGGTACGGTACCGCGATGCTATGTTATGTGACGCCCAAGGAGCATCTCGGCCTGCCGGACAAGGACGACGTCAAGGACGGCATCATCACCTATAAAATCGCTGCGCATGCCGCAGATCTGGCAAAGGGGCATCCCGGCGCACAGTTACGCGACAACGCCCTTTCGAAAGCACGCTTCGAGTTCCGGTGGGAAGATCAGTTCAACCTCGGCCTCGATCCTGACAAGGCAAGACAGTTCCATGATGAAACCCTGCCGCAGGAAGGCGCAAAGCTCGCTCATTTCTGTTCGATGTGCGGCCCGCATTTCTGCTCGATGAAAATTACTCAGGATGTGCGCGACTTCGCGGCGAGCAAAGGTGTCAGCGAGCAAGAGGCGCTGGAAAAAGGCATGGAAGAAAAAGCGAGCGAATTTGTAGCAGGAGGAACAGAGATTTACAGCAAGGTGTGAGCGGCATGACAGGTGGGCCTGTGCGCAGGCTTGCTATTGAAAAAGCGAAATGGGAAGGAGGCAGGAGAGTTCAGGTGGTTACATTGCGCGAGGGCATTCATTCCTGCGCGCCTCCCACAACAGCGTCGCAAGTTTTCTCAAACCTGAAGCCGGTTTGATGCGATAATATCAGAAAAACAAACAGTCGCGCTCTCGGCGCTACTTCTCTACTGGATATCCATTGCCCGTATTCCCTGGTAACACCATGGTTCATTCCCGTTCGTTCCCGGTTACCCGCGGCCTCCTGGTTTCTGCCGAATAATCTGGAATGGACTGGTTTCTTCTCCTCAAGGGGCTCATCCTTGGCATAGTCGAAGGTCTGACGGAATTTCTTCCGATTTCATCCACCGGTCACCTGATTCTGGTCAGCGACCTGCTCAACTTCAATGACGAAAAGGGCAAGGTATTTACCATTGTCATTCAGCTTGGTGCGATTCTGGCGGTCTGCTGGGAATATCGCGTCAAGCTTCGCCATGTAGTGACGGATATCGGCTCCCGTCAGGATGCAAACCGCTTCGTGTTGAATCTTTTGATCGCGTTTCTACCAGCCGCAATTCTGGGTTTGCTGTTCATCAAAGCTATCAAGCAATACCTGTTTCATCCGGTGCCGGTTGCGCTAGCATTCATAATCGGCGGCCTTCTGATTCTTTGGGCCGAGCGCAGGTCGCATGTAGTGGACGTGGAACGGGTCGAAGACATGGACTGGAAGCATGCCTTGAAAGTGGGATTGGCGCAGTGTCTGGCGCTCATACCCGGCACCTCGCGCTCGGGCGCCACCATTATTGGCGGCCTCCTCTTCGGCCTGTCGCGCAAGGCCGCTACTGAATTTTCATTTTTCCTCGCGATTCCAGTTATGTTCGCGGCAACTTTTTATGATCTTTACAAGAATCGCGATATCCTTCATCTGGATGATGTGAGCGTGTTCGCGATCGGGTTCGTGGCGTCCTTTATCAGCGCCCTCCTGGCGGTGAGGGGTTTAATCCGTTTTGTCAGCCAGCATGATTTCTCCGTTTTTGCCTGGTATCGCATCGGATTCGGAATTATTGTCCTGCTGACGGCGTACTCCGGGATGGTTCAGTGGTCGGCGTAAGAAGTATTCATAGTGCAATGTTTTGCTCATGCACTGACGCCCATTATTTTCCAGATTGTTGTTCGCCGCGATAAACATGCCCCGAGTCTCTCTAGAGAGACAGGATGAACAGGGGGAATTTAACCCAGAGCGATGGAGACGAAAGACCCTCAACTCTGCACCCAGGGTAGTCCTGCCGCCTTCCAGCCACCTTTCTTACCGCGATGGCCGGTTGCGTCCTTCTCACCTTCGAATCCTTCGAGAACGTTGTAGCAATTCGTATAACCCAGTTCGGAAGCGGTAGCTGCGGCCTGATGCGAACGTCCTCCCGTACGACAGATGAACATGACCAACGATTCCTGATCTACCTGGCTGGAAAGATAGTTGATGAAATCAGGGTTGGAACGCATTCCCGGATAAGACTGCCATTCGATTTCCACTGCACCCGGAATTCTTCCTACCCAATCCCATTCCGCGCGTGAACGCACATCCACCAGTTTCGCCTCCGGCGCTTCCTGAAGCAGGGTAAGCGCCTCGGTCGGCAGCAGCGCCCCTTGATAGGGCAGATCCATTTCCTCGGCACGCTTATGCGCCCTTTCGAGTATTGCAGTAATTGTTTCGGTTTCCATATGGTTTACCATGACGCGAATGAAATAATATGTAATGGTAATCGATTTTCAGCCATCTGGATGCCTGGAAAACTTCAATCGAGGGACAGGATGCAACAAACCCTACCTCTTCCAACTTGCGGTATTTTATTGCTGAGGGAATGGCCGTTCCCCTCCTGATATATAATATTAATTCTGCAAATTCCCTTTATATGAGGACACTCCACTTTTTAAAAGGAAGGCGCTTTCGCACGATGCATATTGACATGGTTTGGAGACTGAAATGGCGGTAGCCGATGTTCTGAAAATGATTCAGGACAACGAAATCAGATTCGTTGATCTACGATTTACCGATACCCGCGGTAAAGAACAACATGTAACCCTGCCCGCTCACGCCGTCGATGCTGATAAACTGGAGGACGGTCACGCATTCGATGGTTCTTCCATCGCCGGCTGGAAGGGTGTGCAGGCATCGGACATGCTGCTGATACCGGATCCCGACACTGCCCGTCTGGATCCCTTCATGGACGAGGCTACACTGTTCATCACCTGTGACGTAGTGGAGCCCTCGGATGGCAAGGGTTATGACCGAGATCCCCGTTCCCTGGCAAAACGCGGCGAAGCCTACCTCAAATCGACAGGCATCGGGGATACCGCGTTTTTCGGCCCGGAGCCTGAATTCTTCATTTTTGATTCCGTCACCTGGCACGCGGACATGTCCGGCTGCTCCGTAAAAATCGAGTCGGAAGAAGCAGCCTGGAGTTCGAGAGTAAAATACGAGGGTGGCAACATCGGGCATCGTCCTGGTATCAAGGGAGGCTATTCCCCCATTCCCCCAATCGACTCCTTGCATGACATCCGATCGGCGATGTGTCTTGCACTTGAGGAAATGGGTATCGAAGTTGAAGTGCATCACCACGAAACGGCGACTGCCGGACAGTGTGAGATAGGCACCAAGTACAGCAGCGTGGTGAAGCGTGCTGACTGGACTCAGGTATTCAAATATGTGGTGCATAACATCGCCCACTCTTACGGAAAGACCGCAACCTTCATGCCCAAACCCATTGTCGGTGACAATGGTTCCGGGATGCACGTGCACCAGTCAATCTGGAAAGGCGGACGAAACCTGTTTTCCGGAAACGGTTATGGCGGACTCTCGGAAATGGCAATGTACTATATTGGCGGAATCATCAGGCATGCCAAGGCCTTGAACGCCATCACCAATCCCGGGACCAACTCGTACAAGCGCCTCGTTCCGGGCTTTGAAGCACCCATCAATCTTGCCTATTCCGTCAGCAACCGATCGGCTGCCGTGCGCATTCCTTATGCCAATAACCCCAAAGGCCGACGGATCGAGGTGCGCTTCCCTGACCCTACCGCGAACCCTTACCTTGCATTTACTGCCATGCTGATGGCGGGGCTGGATGGAATCCAGAACAAGATTCATCCGGGCGACCCGATGGACAAGAATCTCTACGACCTCCCACCCGAGGAAGCCGCCAGAATTCCGAATCCCTGCGCTTCCCTGGATGAAGCACTGGACAGCCTGGATAAGGACCGCAATTTCCTGACTCGCGGCGGGGTGTTTTCGAATGATATGATAGATGCTTACATCGAGCTCAAGATGGAAGAAGTTACGCGCTTCCGGATGACGACGCATCCGGTCGAATTCGATATGTACTACAGCTTGTGAGCGCTGTTTCTCACGTTCGGACCGCTAACGCTGTTTCATTGATCAGGACATAATATCTGATGAAAATTCTTTTTGTTACATTGCTCGCGCTGCCGATGCTCATGCTTGCCGGATGTGGTCAGAAAACAGCGAAGGACGCGGAAAAACCCGCCGAGCAGCAGACGGAACTGCCGGATGAGTTCACTTCTGAAAAGCAAATACCATCAGTGCTGGAAGAAAGTCTGAGCCCGGAAGAGAAGTCTGCAATATTGAAAGAAATCATGCCGGCCGGGTCTGAGAGCGATTCTACACCGGAGGAAAGATTCCTGCAGTTGAAAAAAGACGCGGAGGCTGGCGATCCCAAAGCACAGACTGGCCTTGGCGTTATGTACTATACGGGTGAAGCGATATCCAAGGATGCTTCGGGCAAAATCCTGAGTAACGATCCTGCTACCGCCGCCGCCTGGTTTCATCGCGCCGCTGAGCAGGGCTATGCGGATGCGCAATTCAACCTGGGGTTGCTGTATGCCAACGGTGAAGGTGTTCCTAAAGATTCCGCCAAGGCGTTCGGACTATTTCAAAAAGCGGCCGAACAGGGCAATGTCGACGCGGAAAATAACTTAGGTGTAATGTATTACTCAGGTGAAGGTGTGCCCAGAGACGAGGCCAAGGCGAAAGAATGGTTCAAGAAAGCGGCGGCCGAGGGCAATGCCGACGCGCAGGCAAACCTGGATGCAATGAAATAAGAGCTTCGCTGTTTGTTTCGAGAACCCGGGCATTTCTGTAATGCAAGGGAACGGCATTACGCTTGTATCATCGCAAAGGTATGTTGTTCGTCATGGTGGCGCGTATTCACCCAGCCTGCGGTAGCCATTCGAAGTTTCGCTCCATAAGGACATAAGGAGATACCTATCCGAGGGCAGGTTATCGTATTCCGTGCTCCCATCCTCCAATCCTAACCACATAAAGGGAGTTGGTGACACCTTCGACAATTCAGACAATCAGCGCAGCGCTATTCGCGATTGCAATCCTGCATACGTTTTCCACCAGATTTTTTGAACGATTGGCAAACGCGCGCCCTGCCCACGCAGGGATATGGCATTTATTGGGTGAAGTAGAAGTCGTGTTCGGCTTCTGGGCCATGATTCTCATACTGTTCATGTTTGCGGTGGAAGGCCGTGCCAGCGCAATCGATTACCTGGATTCGCGTAACTTTACGGAGCCCATGTTCGTCTTTGCGATCATGGTCGTTGCTGGAACAAAGCCGATCCTCCAGCTTGCCATGCTCTCGGTACGCACCGTGGCGCAACTCATTCCGCTATCGCGGGGGATCGTTTTCTACTTTGTGACGCTTTCCCTCGTTCCACTGCTCGGATCCTTCATCACCGAACCGGCAGCCATGACGCTTGCTGCCCTGATTCTTCGAGATAATTATTTCTCTCGCGGAATTTCGCTCAAGCTTAAGTACACTACGCTCGGAGTTCTGTTCGTCAATGTATCCATCGGCGGCACCTTGACACCCTTCGCTGCACCCCCCGTGCTTATGGTGGCGGAGAAATGGGGATGGGACATCTGGTTCATGATATCCACTTTCGGCTGGAAAGCAGCTATCGCCGTAATCATCAATGCGGGGAGCGCCACCTTGCTGTTTCGCCGCGAATTATCCCAGGCGGGGCCGGGGCAGAATTTGTCTGATCGTGGAGAGAAAGTGCCGGACCTTCTTGTAGCTGTGCACCTCATCTTCCTGATCGGGATAGTGACGTTTGCTCATCATCCTGCTGCTTTTATGGGGCTTTTTCTGTTCTTTCTTGGCATCGCCCATGCATATCAAAAACATCAGAACCGGTTTATCCTGCGGGAGGGTTTGCTGGTGGCATTTTTCCTGGCCGGTCTGGTAGTGCTGGGCGGACAGCAGCAGTGGTGGTTGCAGCCGCTATTGCTTGGGATGAGCAGTGAGGCAGTGTTTTTTAGTGCCACGCTGCTGACCGCGATAACGGATAATGCGGCCCTTACCTATCTTGGCTCGCTTGTAGAGGGGTTGTCGGATTCTTTCAAATATGCGCTGGTTGCAGGAGCCGTTACGGGAGGAGGTCTCACGATCATCGCGAATGCGCCCAACCCTGCCGGGGTCGCTATTCTACGCGGCGATTTCGAGGATGCGACCATTCACCCGTTAGGTCTGCTGACAGCGGCAATACCACCGACTATCGTGGCTCTCCTGGCTTTCCGCTTGCTCTAGGGAACCACTGAACAAATCCCTCGCAAAGCTCCGATCCGGGTTGCAGCAAAATCGAGCCTGGCCCATTTCGGTCCGCATCTTCAATAACCTTACGGGGCAGATGCTTCGTTCTGCTTCAAGGCGCGCAAGCTGTCATTCTCGGCGCGCAACGCTTCGACCTCCTTATGCAGATGTCCTATCGCCATGCGTTCGCGCAACATGGTCGGCAGTGTAACGAGCGCTCCGATGAGCGCACCCAGACCGAAGCAGACTGCGATCACAACGGCAAGCGATGCATCGGCACGCCAAAGCAGGAATATGACGCTTACCTCAACAGCATTTTGAACTGCAAACGTGACAATAAGGAAAACGATGACGAGCGCTGCAATCAATTGCAATTGCACAATAACTCCTTTCCGGGCACCCGTATCCAAATCGGGGAAAACGGCTTCCTTCTCAGCAAGAGGCACGATGTGCCAGATACGAACGTGAAAAACCTGCCGGGCTATACCTCCCGGTTCCGGTTGTGAAAAATGATAGAAAGAGAGCGTCCGAAGGCGGCCCGGCCGCGATTCCACGCACTTGAATCAACAAAAGGATAACCGAACAAAAGTGGCACTACCCTCGCAGCAAGCAGGCCACCTCCCGCACGCTAACCGCGTACTTTGCGAGTCAAGCCGGTTTCCATCCACTTCTTGATACGATTGGCATCACCAATCCGGGAATTCTTTCCCCAGGAATCGAGCAGCACGATTATGGTCGGCTTGCCTGTGATATTTGCGTGCATCACCAGACAGCGCCCGGCCTCGCTGAGAAATCCTGTTTTGGATATGCCGATATCCCACCTGCTGCTCCTCACCAACCTGTTGGAGTTGACGAAATTCAAGTTGCGGCTGCGTACCTTCCCCACGGATACCACCTCGTGCGCAGCAGTCGTGGAAAATACGCGGATGAGACTGTACTTGTGTGCCGCCTTGACCATTTTTGCGAGATCGCGCGCAGTGGAGACATTTCCGCTGTTCAAGCCGGTCGAGTCAACGAAATAGGTACTGCCCATTCCTAACTGGAATGCCTTGCGGTTCATGGCCGTAACAAACGCATTCAGGCCGCCGGGATACGTACGTCCCAGGGCCGCAGCAGCGCGATTCTCCGAAGACATCAAGGCCAGTCGCAACAATTCTCCGCGGGTGAACTTTGTTCCTACCCGCAGGCGGGAACGGGTATACTTGATGACATCAACATCAGCCGAGTCGATGACTATTTCCTGGTTCAACGGCAGTTTTGCATCGAGCACAACCATTGCGGTCATGAGTTTGGTAATCGAAGCAATCGGCATGACGCTGTCTGCGTTCTTGTGGAAAAGAACCTGTCCCCGCTGTGGATCCAGAATCAGCGCTGCGTTGGACCGGAGAGACAGGTCGGCCGGTTTTGCAAAAGCGCCTCCCATAAACGCAAACGTGGCGCAAACCACCAATATGGCGTTCTTCATTATCATTATCCAATGGAGTTGTCCGCCCTCCCCGCGGACTGGGACTACGGTCGATAAAGTACCAAATATCACGAGCTAGGGAAAGAGCTATGTTCAGAGGCACGCGCACGTCAAGGGTTTTTCTGGAACAGCGAAGCAAGTGGAAATGGAGATCGGTGAGTAAATGGGACTTACTGCCCGGCGCAAACGCTATCGCTCATTGACAGGCGGTAGCCATCCATGAGCACCTTGGATGCGCCCTCGAGCGGCAAAGGCCGGGAAAAATAGTAGCCCTGCATTTCGTCGCATCCGTGTCTTATCAGAAAATCCAGTTGCGCCCTTGTTTCAACGCCCTCAGCCACTACTTTCAGCCCGAGGCTGTGCGCGAGCTTGATCATGGCTACGGTAATGGTTGCGTCGTCGGGATCCGTCGTGACATCACGGATGAAGGCGCGGTCGATCTTGAGTACATCCAGAGGGAAGCGCTTGAGATAGGCAAGACTGGAATAGCCGGTACCAAAATCGTCCATTGATATCTGGACACCGAAGGCTTTCAGATTCTGCAAGGCGTTGGCGGCCATCTCGGCCTCCTTCATCAATACCGACTCCGTAAGTTCGAATTCCAGCAGACGCGGATCGATGTTCGTAGCCTTCAACGTTTCCCCGATAATGCTATCCAGATCCTGTTGCTGAAACTGCCGCGCTGACAGATTGATCGAGATGGGATGCAGCACCAGCCCCTGGCCCTGCCATTCCCTGATCTGCTCACAAACCGTTTTCACCACCCACTCGCCTACCGATACGATCAACCCCGTATCCTCGAGAACGGAAATGAACTGCAGTGGAGGCACTAGTCCATGCGCGGGATGCTGCCAGCGCAGCAGCGCCTCAAAACCGGTAATCTCTCCGTTGATCAGGCTTGCTTTGGGTTGATAGTGAAGCACGAACTCGTGCCTTGCCAGAGCGCCGCGAAGTTGCGTCTCGATTTTCAGGCGAGCCACCGCGCGCTCATTCATCTGCGGAAGGTAAAACTGATAAATCGCGGGTCCCTGCTCCTTTGCCTGGAACATCGCTGTGTCCGCATTTCTGAGCAGGCTGTCTGCGTCGGTACCATCGCCGGGATAGATGCTGATCCCAAGGCTTGCAGAGACGTAGATCTCCTGTGTTTTCAGCTCGAAGGGTACCTGGAGCGCCGAAATAACCTTCTCTGCAATTAAGGTTGCATCTTCAGCCTGTACGAGATCGGACAGAATGAAAGCAAATTCATCTCCTCCAAGACGGGCAACCGTGTCGCATGAACGCACACACCGCTGCAGTCTTTTTGCGACATGGATCAGCAGTTCGTCACCGGTAGAATGGCCCATTGTGTCGTTGACGATCTTGAACCGGTCCAGATCCGCAAATACCACGCCGACCCGGCGACGGTTGCGATGGGCATATTCCATCGCCTGCCGGAGACGATCAAGAAAAAGATTTCGATTAGGCAGTTCCGTCAGAGGATCAAACTGGGCCAAATAGGTGAGGCGCTCCTCCGCTGTCTTGCGATCGATTGCGGTTGCGAGAATATTCGCGAGACTCTGCAGAAAATTGATACTGCTGGACGTGAAGCGCTGCGGATCGCGCGAATAGGCTCCAAGGATCCCGTAAGGTCCCCCCGCCCCCGATATAAGCACATCTGCACAACTGCGTATATTATGGCTCTTCAGGATACTGGAAGGCTTGAAGCGGGTTTCTGTCTGGAAGTCCTCCACAATGACGGATTGATGGCTCGCGAGTACAAAGCGATTTTGGCTGTTCTCGTATGTAAATGATATCTGCCTTCCAATCCAGTCTTTCTGCCAGCCAATCCCGGATTTAAGAACAAAAGAACGGAAATCCGGTGCAAGCTGGAGCGCCTTGCAGAACTCGACATTGAGACCTTGAGAAGCGATCACCGCTGCCTGGCCCCACAACAGGGCAAGATTTCCGCTGGCGAGCGCCTGTTGCCCGAACGCGGCAATGAGCCCCTGCTGCATGGCATGCTCCTGGATTGCAAAGGCAGTTTGCTTGCGTTTGGTAATGTCGATGGCAGTGCCCACTATTCTCAGTTCATCCGGATTGGTACTCCATTTCAATGCCTTCGCAATATGCAGATGGCGCACTGTCTTGTGTTCGCGCAGAATCCGGAAATCGAGTTGAACGCGTCCGTCCTCGGCGCTGACTCGTTCCAGATGCGCCTCCTGCTGGGGCAGATCGTCCGGATGGGTATAGGATTTCCATATGTCATACGTGACGCCGCTCCCGGAAGTAATCCCGTAGATCTCGTACATCCGGTCATTCCAGATCATTTCATTGGTCGCAGTGTTCCACTCCCAGATACCGATGGCGGCTGCTTCCGTGGCAAGAGCAAGTCGTGTCCTCTCTTCCAGCAAAACCCGCTCCCTTCTGTTCGACTCTGCCCGCAGCCAGACATTTTCTATGACAGTCGGCAACCGCTGGAGGTAGCCTGCGGTCTTCACAACGTAATCGGCAGCACCCAGTTTCAGTGACTGCCTGGCGATCTCCTCGTCCTCGCTTCCGATAAAGAGAATGATGGGCAGATCAAGTCCCCGTACCTGGCAAAGCTCCTTTAGAACGTCCGTCGCGGAGGCCCCGGGCAAGCGATAATCGAGCAGCAACACATCAACGTCGGTTTCTCTATTCTGTCCAGCAAGATAGGAAAAAACCTCCTCAGCTGACTGAACAGACTCGATTCGAAGGTGCGGTGCAGTGGAAGCCAGTGCCTGTTTCGTCGTTTCGGCATCATGCGGATTGGGCTCAACGTATAAAACCTGGAGTACTGTAGCGCGGCGGTAAGTTTCTGTCTGGAACTTGTCGAGCGTCGCACGAAGCACAAGCCCAAGAGTTTCGAGAAAGCGCCCATGCTTTATGACGTAATCGTCGGCCCCGGCCCGAAGTAATGAGAGGATGGCTTCTTCCCTGCTGGAACCCGTAAGAACCACGACTGGAAGCGGTAGATGTCGTCTGCGAATCTGAGCCAGCAACGTTTCACCACTCCCATCCGGAAGGTTGAGGTCCGTCAGGACAATATCATAGCGGGCAGGAGCATTCGGCCCCGGCCTGGTGAGCGCCGGGATTCCGAGGCTGGTTCCATAGAGATCGTGGAATCTTTCCACGCGGTGCAAAGCTTCTGCCAGTGAGCTGACGATATCGAGCTGGATGTCGGGCGCGCGCTTTTTCAGTTCCAATCGCACCAGATCGGCATCCAGCGCATTATCCTCAAGGTAGAGAACTCTCATCGGAAAGCCTTTGAATAATCTCCCCGAGGGTCGGAAAAAGCCCGTGCAGACTTCGGTCCCCTATCGTATCCTCGCACCCTCCGGGGTATTGCCCGAGTCCTGCGCGACCTCGCATCCTGCATGAAACTCATTCAGAAACCTCTAATCCTTGCAAGACAATGGGTATTGAGAACAGTCCAGTAGAGCTCAATCTGGCGGGCCACGTCGATGAATTTCTCGAAATCCACCGGCTTTACGATGTAGGAGTTCGCGCCGAGCAGATAGGCCTCATGAACGTCGACATCTTCGGAGGAAGACGTAAGCACTACGACCGGAACAGTTCCAAGCATGGAATGCTCCCGTATGGTTCGCAGGACTTCCAGTCCGCTTACTTTGGGCAGTTTGAGGTCTAGCAGTACAACCGAAGGCGGGAGATCACTCGTTCTCCAGCTCGAAAAAAAATCAAGCGCTTCCTGCCCATCCCGCAGCACTTCGAGTGGATTGGTCAGGTTGTGCCGTACAAAAGCACGCCGGGTGAGATCGACATCCATCGGATTGTCTTCAATAAGCAGAATCGGCAACGCAGTGTTCATGAAAACACACCTATAAGTCCTGTTCTTGCAACTGCTCGAATAGCCCTGGCGCAGGGCCAGACAGTGGCAGTTGCAGGTAAAAGACAGCACCGGCACCTACCTGGCTTTCCGCCCACACCCGTCCTCCCATACGCTCCATTGCTTTTTGCACCATTGCAAGCCCGATGCCTGTCCCGGGATATTCCTCGGCCCGTTGCAAGCGCTGGAATATCTCAAAAATTTTGTCGTAAAAACGCATATCGAATCCGATGCCATTGTCGCGCACGCAAAGAATGCAATTGCTATCCGAAGTCCAGGCGCGGATTTCGATGACAGGCTCCGGAGCGTGTATGGAGAACTTGAGGGCGTTATCGACCAGGTTACGTAGAGCGATTGCAAGACCATCGGGATCAGCGCGAACGTGGAAATCATCCACACTGACCATGAGGCGCACGTTTTGCAGACTATCCTCGAACTGGGCCAACACCTTTGATACGAAGGCGGGAAGCCTGATGACGGTCGAAGACAGTTTTCTACGCTCGAGTTTTGAGTAGGAGAGCAGATCTTCGATTAAATCCGTCATATGCGTGGTGGCTGAACGGACATTTGTCAGAAAACTGCGGCCTTCCTCGTCGAAGCGTTCGTAGTAGTTTTCCAGCAGCAGTCTGCTGTACCCGGCTATGCCGCGCAGGGGCGCTCTCAGATCATGGGATACCGAATAACAGAAATTTTCCAGTTCCTTGCTCTTGGCAAGAAGCTGGGCGGTACGCTCATTCACCTTGTATTCAAGATTAACCTTCGCATCACGCAGAGCTTCTTCAGCCTGTTTGCGCTCGGTGATATCCTTGATGGTAAGAAACGCCAGTCCTTTACTGTTCTCGTAGTGCAAAACCGTTCCGGAATAACTGAAGATTCTCAACCACTCTTTATCCAGACGTCTGATGCGCAATTCCAGATCATGCAGGTGCTCGCCCCGGAGAATGCGTGGCAAAGGCCATTGATCTATAGGCATGACGTTGCCCTCGGTGGTCGACAGCTCATAGATCCGGGCAAAACTATGAAGATTGCCCAAGACCTCTTCCGCACCGTCGACCTCATGCATTCGCAAAGCGGCGGGGTTCCAGTGGAGGAGATTACGATTGAAATCGGAGATGACAAGCCCCTCGGTCATATGCTCCATCACCACCTGAAGCCGCTTTTCTGTCTCACGCTGCGCCTCTTCCCAGAGTCTCTGATCATGGACATCGGTATTGGTCCCGAACCACTGCACAACCTGACCTTCCTCGTTTCTTAACGGCTCGGCGCGGGTCAGAAATACCCGGAGCTTCCCGTCCGCGCCGCGCAGTGGAATTTCCATATCGAGCGGCTGCTCGGCAGCAGTAGCCTCATTCCAACGTTTTGTTACCTCCGGCAGCAGCTCGGGATCATGGACCTTTTGCCAGCCCCAGCCCATCATCTCTTCGGGAGTAGTTCCGGTATAGTCATACCAGCGCTGGTTGTACCAGGACCTGAATCCATCCGCCTCCGCTATCCATGCAAGCTGTGGGAGGGTATTGATCATTGTCCGGAATCCCGCCTCATTTGCACGCAATTTGGCCTCGGCGCGGCGGCGGGCGCCGAGATCGAACGCCATCGCAAGAAATTGCACTTGCTCAGGCCGCGGGGACAACTCCAGGTGAACCTCGACCGGGTAATGCGTACCATCCGCACGCAGATGTGTGGCCTCGAAAACCAGGATTTCTTTCTCACCCTTCACGAGTGGATCAATCAGAGCGCGGAACGATGCCTCGTCAAACTCCCGTTCGACTTCCAGCAGCGTCATTTTTTGCAGTGAATCCATGCTGTAGCCAAGATTGCGCCGGGCTCCCCGGCTGGCATACTCGAAATGCAGCGTCTGAGCATTCAGCAGATAAATTTCGTTCAGACTCTGCTCGAGAATTTCTGCAATCGGGGTACGGACATTCTCCACAGTGGCAGGACGGGTCATATCGCGAGCGTTCTCAGAAGCGCACGCAACACTCCCTGTGTAGTTTTGGTTTAGGGATATCATTACGGAAAAACCTGATGCTCTTTTGCAAGAACGATTCGACTCGGAAAAACTCGGAAAAAACAGAGCTATGAAACCCTAAAACGGGCTGGATGAATAGCTGTAAGATTTTACAGGTTGGCAGGATGAAAATTAGGCTTGAGTGTTTTTGAGTGTTTGACCGAAACCTTCCCGCAGACCGAAAGGGACAGAACGAAAACAGCCTGATCTGTAAATTTCCCCTATTCTTGGGGGAGGGGAAGCGCGTCTCTTAAAGCCCTACCACCCCTGTCTCACCGCGTCATAAACTTGCGCCTGGCGGATGGAAAGCATTCTTTCCAGCTGCAGGAAATTGCAAGGGCTGAAGAAACAGTTGTCGACAATTTAATCAACATGGGACTTATCGTCCCCGCTCGGAGATAAACATGCAGGAACTGAATGCAACCTGGACCGCGCTGAAACTCGGCGGTTTTACCGTTGTGCCGCTGTCTTTGCTGGCGGTGATCGCATTGGCGATCATGCTTGAAAAGGCCTTCATCTATTGGAAGTTTGCCCGCCTGTCTCACGACCTGCTGAACCTGGTTGAGACTTACGGCTTTGCATGGGCCGATCTGGAAAAAATACTCTCCGGATTGGATGATCGCCACTATTACAAGCGCTTCTTCGAGGTCGTAATCAGTAACAGACATCATCCGTCCTGGTGGACAGAGTCGCGCGCGGCAGACGAAGCCCAGTTAATCGAAACATCGCTGGGACGCCGGTTGTGGGTGCTGGAAACGATCGTCACCGCAGCACCTCTGCTCGGGCTTGTTGGAACGGTTATCGGCATGATGCGCGCCTTCCAGGTCATCGGCGGCGAAGGGGTGGTCAACCCCACTGCTGTGACGGGAGGAGTGGCCGAAGCGCTTATCGCCACCGTCGTCGGCCTCCTGATTGCGCTGATTGCGCTCTTCGGCTTCAATTACTTCTCCCGCCTTCAATCTCAAACGATGGATGAGATGGAACGGCTGGGCACGCGCCTCATCGATCATATTCGCCTGGATCAGGAGGAGAGCAGTCATGAAGCGGCGTAAATCCAGGGAGTACCGCAGGGGGCGCATCGAAATCATCCCGATGATCGATGTGATGTTTTTCCTGCTTGCCACATTCATGCTATCGTCATTATCGATGCAGAACCTCGATTCCCTGCAGGTGAATCTGCCGCAAGGCGAGGCCGAGAAACTCAGCGCCAAAACGCCGGTTACATTGACCTTGACGAGCGACAGCAAAATCTTTGTCAACCGCACGCCCGTGACCCTGGAGACGCTGGGGGACACCCTCAAACCACTGCTGCGCGATTCCGAACAGAAAGTGGTGGTATCGGCAGACAGCGACGCACCGCAAGGAATTGTCGTGCAGGCGATGCTGCGTGCCCGTAGTGCGGGTGCACAGCACTTTCTGATCGCCGTCAAACACGAGTAATCCCGAACGATGCTCAAGGCCCGATCAAGGGAAATCCGCATCTGGTGGCCCCTGCCGCTGGCGTCTGTCCTCTGGGTGCTCATCATCTGGGCGTTCGGGTTCTTTCTCACCGCGCCCGAGGTGGAGATCAAGGGACCTCCTGCGATCGAAGCCAGCTTCGTGGAACTCGCCGAAGAGACACCGGAACAGAAGGCACCGCCGCCCGCCCCTCCCAGTCCCAGGATACCTCCTGCACCCAAGCCTCCCTCCAAGCGTCAGCCCCAATCGCGACTGGGAGAAGGAGGAACCAAGCCGCTGAAACCCA
Source organism: Nitrosospira sp. CT (assembly GCF_059489795.1). Classification (NCBI taxonomy): domain Bacteria; kingdom Pseudomonadati; phylum Pseudomonadota; class Betaproteobacteria; order Nitrosomonadales; family Nitrosomonadaceae; genus Nitrosospira; species Nitrosospira sp. CT. The sequence continues at coordinate 19,696 of NZ_JCAHZJ010000031.1, read as the reverse complement.
AGCGGGAAAAAGCAATGGAAAACCGTGAGGGCAGCAAGGAACGCACGCCGGTTCAGAAAACTGTTCCGCAGGCTTCTCCAGAGACTGAACGCCCGAAAGATCTGCTGGCGTATATGAACGAGGCGCGGGAGCGGCGCCGGGCAAGCGGAATTTTCGAGGATGAACCCGTTGAACCTGAGGCGATCGAACGCGAGCCTTCCGAAGAAGAACTGCGCATGGCTAATGTGATGCGTAATCTCAAGGAGCCCGGCGCAAGTGGGATATTCCAGATCATCAGGATGGGGCCGCGAACGGCACAGTTTCTGTTTCGTGCCTGGAAGAAGGATAGCAGCGTTCCCCGCCGGGAGGTGGTGGAAGTCGATGCGGGGCCGGGTGGCGATATTCAACGGGCCATCGTTCGAAAAATGATCGAGCTGATCCGGCAATACCACAAAGGGGATTTCAACTGGGAATCCTATCGTCTCGACCGTGTGGTCGTCCTCTCCGCTCGACCTGAAGACAGCAAGGGCCTGGAGGATTTCCTGATACGCGAGTTTTTTGGAGAGGAGGCTGCGCCGCGAGGGCGATGAAGATCCTGCCTGACGGCGAAGCTGTCCGCTACCCCCTGTACTACATTAAGATGGAAGCAAACGGCGGGCGAAGCCCGTCCTACACCGGTGATATCGGACGATAGGCGGAACAGCGTTGTCCTACTTTCCCCCCCGGCTTACAGTCTTGTTCATGTCACCTTTCAGATATTTGTCCAGAAACTCCAGTATTCGCCAATTGGCCTCGATCTGGTTCTTTTTCTTGGTAAAACTGTGGCCTTCATCAGGGAAAACAATGTACTCCACCGGAACACCATGCTTTCTGACTGCCTCCACCATTTCATCGCTCTCGGCCTTGACCACACGCGGATCATTGGCTCCTTGAATGACCAACAAAGGCTTTTGTATTTCCCTAGCGTGGAACAGCGGGGAAGTCGCAACAAGAAAATCGATATCCGCCACCGGGTCTCCAATTTCATCATAAATAGCTTTGCGGACGGACTCCCAGTAAACAGGAATGCTCTCCAGGGTGCGCAGCCAGTTGCTGACACCGAAAATATCCACTCCCACCTTGAAAGCTTCAGGCCGGAATGCGAGGGCTGCAAGCGTCATGTAGCCGCCATAGCTCGCCCCCATGATGCCGATGCGCTCATGGTCGATGTAACCGAGACTGGCCAGAAAGGTCTTCGCTTCCACACAATCCCACAAGGGCTCTCGTCCGTGCTTGCGGTTGGCCGCAGTAAAGAAGGTTTTACCATAGCCCGAGCTTCCCCGGTTATTGATGCCCAGGACGGCATACCCGTGGTTCACGAGGTACTGAATCTGCGCGCTGTAACCCCGCATGGTCTGCCCGCCAGGTCCTCCATGAACATACACGATCGCAGGCACCTTGTTAGTGTCTGATGCTTCATGCGGCTTGTAATAGATGGATGGAATAACCATTCCATCGAAGGATCGGAACCGCACCACTTCCGCTTCCACCAGATGTGATGGATCGATCTCCTTGTTCAGGCTCTGCGTGAGCTGATGGAACTGCCCCGTGTTGAAATCGTGCACGAACAGATTATCGGGAGAGCGATCGCCATTTACATAGAAGGCCATGCGCGCACTGCTTTGCGAAAAGACCACACCGCGGATTTCTCCTTCGGGCAGTGCTGGCAGTTTTACAGGTTTTTCCCTTTCTCCATCCTCAATTTCGACAACACGAATGACGATACTCCCATCTTCGTTGATGCCCGTTACGCGAAATCGGCCATCGCGTGAAAAATAGGTGTACATCACGTCCCACTCAGCGCTCTCGTGGTCGCAGACGACCCCGGAGGTGAGATCATAGGTGCACAAATGCTTGAATTCGCTTCCCTCGGTGGTAAGAAAGAAGAGTTTGCGCGAGGTGGGGTCGAAGGTTTCAGCACGGAAACTGATGGAACCTTCATGCGGCGTGAGGTGCCTTACTTCCTGTTTTTCGACATCGAACAGGTAAATGTCACTGTCCGATGCAGTATGCGACCGGTTCAGCGCAACCCAGCGCTCGTCGCGGCTGATGGGACCAAGATCGAACCCCTGGTGATTCTTGTACAGCAAGGTTCGTGCAAAAGTCTCGGCATCGTAACGGTATACATCGAAGAATCTGGCATCGCGCTCGTTGGTGGCGACGTAAAAAGCATGTCCATCAAGGTTCCAGCCCATGAATTGCGCCTTGAGCTTTTCCCCCGGTGTCAGATCTTCCTCCTCGCCGTCAGGGGCAAGCAGGAACAGATGATAATTTTCATCACCATGATAATCCCGCGTGATCAGTACCCGATCATCGTGCGGAAAGAAGCTGACCGAAAACGTGGTATTGATGGTGGAGCGGGTCAGCGGCTCGGCCGTACCGCCTATCACTGGGAGCGTATAAGCATTGAAAATGCCCGACTCATTGCTGCTGAACAGGATGCGCTCTTCATCCGCGCTGAACGACGCCCCCATTATTGAGATCGTCGCCATGAATTGTTCGATGGTATAGCGTTTCATATCGAGAGTCCCTCAATGCTGGTTTGGATTTTGGCTTGGTTTTGGCTTGGTTTTGGCTTGAGGCAAGGGCTGAATAGAGTCAAAAGGAGCCGGAGTCGGCGCATTGCCTGCCTAGTTTCCAGTCAATAAGCGAATGGGGCAGACATATTAAAAGCCCATCGTTGAGATTATATATTAGGCGCCGCACGGAACCGTCCGCCATTTTTCTTCATCATCAAGCACATGACACTACTGCGAGATGCATCGAGCGCGGTAGTTGATTTCAACCGGAAGAAAACGCGGACGGAACGATGACATCTGAAATTCACGATATGAATAGTCCTCATGCTGACATCGAGGAACCCGATCAGAATGAACTAGAAGAAAGTCTGCATGAGATATTCGGCCTGACACACCTGCGTCCCGGACAGAGAGAAGTCATCGAGAGTGTGCTGAACGGGCGCGACACCCTGGCGGTAATGCCCACCGGTGGCGGCAAGTCATTGTGCTATCAATTGCCGGCACTCAACCTGCCAGGCACTGCGGTTGTCGTTTCCCCCCTGATTTCACTCATGAAAGACCAGGCCGAAAAGCTTGAAGAAATCGGAGCTGACGCGGCTCAAATTAACAGCACGCTGAACGCGGAACAGGAGCTAGAAGCATTGGAGAGTATCCGCAACGCGGATAGCGATGTCGTCTTCGTGACACCCGAGCGTATTTCCGATCCAGATTTCATCGCCGAACTGCAGAATATCCCGATAAATCTGTTCGTCATCGATGAGGCGCACTGCATTTCCCAGTGGGGACACGATTTTCGCCCGGCCTATCTGGGATTGGGAGACGCGATCAAGGCATTGAAGAATCCAACGGTACTCGCGTTGACCGCGACTGCCACGCCGGAGGTCACCGAGGATATCGTGCAACAGCTCGGACGTAATTCCATGCATGTGGTCAATACTGGCATCTACCGGCCCAACCTGAATTATTCTGTAGTACAGGTTACTAATCCGGAAGAAAAACTGAAGAAACTGCAAGATCTCGTTCTGAAAAGCAAGGGAAGCGGAATCATTTATACGGCTACGGTGAAAGCAGTGGAGGAACTCGCCACAGCGCTTGTTGGAACGGATGTCAGCGTCGCCCTCTACCACGGCCGTCTGTCGCGAAAAGCGCGTGCGGAAAGTCAGGAATCCTTCATGGAAGGCAAGAGCAGGATCATGGTTGCGACGAATGCTTTTGGCATGGGAATCGACAAACCTGATATCCGCTTCGTGGTGCACTTCCAGATGCCCGGTACGCTCGAAGCATACTATCAGGAGTCAGGCCGCGCCGGCCGGGACGGCGAAATGGCCGAATGCTCGCTGCTTTTCGACGCGCAGGACAAGCGCATACAGCAGTTTTTTCTGGCCCGGCATCATCCCGACCAGGAGGATCTGCACGAAGTGTATAAAGCAATGCAAGACCTGTCTGCGGATCGACCCGCGATCAGGTTTGAGCGGCTAAAAGAGAAAATCAGCAAATTTTCGGTTCGCAGGCTGCAGGTGATACTTAAACTGCTGGAAGAAGGCGGCGTACTCAGGCGCGACAAGGCGCTGAGCTATCGTCTGCGCAAAAAGGATGTGAAAGCGGAAGACCTGGCCAGACTCGGGGAAGACGCGCACAGGAAAGCGGAGCATGAGCGAGAGGCCTTGGAACGCATGGTATTTTATGCCCACAGCGGTTTTTGCCGCTGGAAGGTGTTGCTGGAGTACTTTAACGAGGAAGTCGAGTGGAACCATTGCGGTCACTGCGATAACTGCATCAATCCGCCGGAAAACGTGCTTTCAGCGCGTCCTGTTCAAAGATTGGATAAAACGGAGCAGATGACCTCTGGCTCCGATAAATCGCGCACTAAGCAGGAGCAGGAGTTGGCCGTGGAGGCTGAGGTTGAGGTCGAGAAAGTGGGCAAAGGCAAGGTCTTGAGCATCCATTACGACATGGTGACAGTCCTTTTCCCTGACAGTCAAAAACGCACTTTTATGAAAAACTACGTAAGGCCGCTCCAGCAAGCATCGGAGAATAAGGGCAAGTAGTTCCTGGGGAGGGTACATGCTGAATGATCCTGTTGTTCTCATCCTGATGTACTTTATTCTGCCGCTTTGGCTGGCGGCCGGATTCGCGGATTGGGTGTGCCATCGTGTGTCTCACATCGAAACAACCAGCGGGGCGAAGGAGTCTGTCTTCCATCTCATCATGCTCGCCGAGATGGGCCTGCCGTTGCTTGCCGCCATCTTCCTTCAGGTAAACGCCGGCATTATCGCCTTCATGATTGCTGCCTTTTTCCTCCATGAGATCACCGCGCTTTGGGATGTGAGCTACGCGGTAAAGGTACGCAGGATCTCACCCATTGAGCAGCACGTGCACAGCTTCCAGGAGATGATTCCACTCATGGCAATCCTGCTCTTGATCTCCCGTCACTGGGGGCAATTCCAGGCGCTTTTCGGGTTCGGACCCGAAACACCGCGGTTCGACCTCGCCTGGAAGGAAGAGCAGCTACCAGTAATTTACATAATTTCCATCATGACGGTTGCGCTGCTGTTCGAGATCATCCCCTTTGTAGAGGAGTTCTTTCGCGGGCTGCGCGCGAACCATGGGAAGCTTGCGCCGACGAAAGCTTGGATGGGCGACGACGAGAGTCCCGAGTAAGAAAAAAGAGTTAGGATTGAGGCTTTTCCGTATCGTTACACCTGATTTGCCACAAAAGCTCCCCATCCTTATCTAGAGTGTGCATGGGATCAAGGATGATGGGTGTTTGCTGGTCAATGAGCACGTAGCCATTCTTGCAAATTTCATTAGCGCCCTTCGTCAACGTTCGGATTGCCCAATCCCGGCTGTTGGCACAAGGGCCCATGCGGGTTTTAATGAAATAATGGGTAGTTCCATCCCTCAATTTCATCGAACTTTGCGTGTATTCAGGTGTGCCTGCACAGGCGTGCAGTAACGGAACGGCCAGTAGTGTAAGAACCTGGATTTTCATGATTTTCCGAATATGGGCGAGGCTGGCGGAATGAGGGCGAAAGAACGTTTATTTGATGCCGATCACCATGGAATCCGCACCAACAAGGGGTTCCACGCGAGTATTGGAAAAACCTGCCTCTTTCATCCATCCTATGCAATCCGCACCGGTGAAATCGAAACCTCCCGGTGTTTCTATCAGCATGTTCAGGCTCATCATCAGGCCGAATGCGTTCTGTGACCGGTCATCGTCTATGAGAGACTCATACACGACGAAGGCGCCGCCTGCCGGGAGCGCATCGAATGCCTTCTGGGTGAGCATTTTTTTCGTAGAGAGGTCCCAGTCATGCAGGATATGGCCCATCAGCACCACATCTGCCCTGGGCAGGTCTTCCTCGAAGAAATTACCAGGCACGAAAGAAACACGCTCAGCCACGTTCGCAGCTTGAGCGTACTGCTCGAAAATCGGACCTACCTCCGGGCGGTCGTAACCCATCCCGCGCAAATGAGGATTGGCCAGGGCGATCTGCACAGCGAGATCTCCCTGCGCCGTGCCGACATCAACGAACGTATGATAGCCCTGCCACGGAAAGGCGCGTGCAATGGTCATGTTCGCCGCGCGGCTCACTCCAGTCATCGCGGCAAGAAATTCTTTCAATCCGACAGGATCGGCATAAAGCTTCTCGAAGAGATCGGCCTCACCCGTCCTGATTTCGTTCTGCGGTTTGCCAGTCTGGAGCGCCTCGGTAAGATTGCTCCAGATCGGATAGAGCCTGCGGTTCGCCATCTCCAGAATGCCGCCAATGTACGATGGCTTGTTGCGGTCCAGGAACAGATCGGTTTCGGACGTATTGCTGTAACAGTCACCTTCGCGTTTCAGGAAGCCGAGCGCTACAAGGGCATCAAGGAAGTCACGCGCCGCCCGCGGATGCAATCCTACCTTTTCGGCAAGGGTATCCCGGCTCAATGAGCCTTGTGCCAATTGGGTGAACACGTCCAACTCGACCGCAGAAAGCAGGGTCTTTGCCGGCCAGAAGGCCATACCGGTTTTAAGAATATTTTCCGGGGTAAGCTGGTTTGTCATTTATTTTCCCGAGGAAATGATAATTGCTAAAAAGCAGAGTATTTCATGTACTCGCACTCGTCAGTTTCTCACCGCAACGCGCGTTACGCCTGTTTCGGTGACTGTTGCCCTGTAAACAGGAAACGGAATTGCGGCTGGATATATCATACCTATGTTGCCCGGATTTGCCATAAGGTCAATCCTGAAAGAAGATGCACGGGTCGAATCACCGAGTTTTGCTGAGTGAACCAACTCCTCCTTCAAAGAAACAAGCCCAATTCAATTTCTTCCTTCTGCCTGGGTTCGAGTTTGACGCTCTTGTAAAGGCGTGCTACTTTGAAATCAGTCCCGCGAATTACAAGATTCACAGTACCTTTGTCTGTAATCGTCGTCTGAAATACCCCGGAAAGCTTTAGGAATCGAAGCTGCTTCGAGAGTCCGGGATAAGTTGTTTGGTGGTTCATGAGGCGCTCCCGGCGCTTCGACTCGTCGACCCGCCTCAATGCGGGAAGCGGTGGGAGCATATCAAGGCAGGCGCTTTGTACCGGTTCAATTCTTCGATCAACAGAGTAGCTATCGAGGATCAGGAAAAGAATCCCAATGAACGCAAAACAGTTCGCGATCAGCAAGGATACGTTCGGCCTTTTCGGACAGGTTGCCATGGTAACGGGCGCGTCTTCAGGCATAGGCCGCGCTTGCGCCCTCGCGCTGGGTTGCGCGGGCGTGAAGGTTGTAATCAATCATCTTCCTGAGGCCAGCGACGAGGCAACCGAGGTATGCCGGGAGATAGAAGACGCCGGTGGGGACGCTTTTGCCTATGCCGCCGATGTGAGCAACGAGGCTCAGGTCGCGGCAATGTTCGCGGAGACGGTTGCACGCTTCGGCACCCTCCATATTCTGGTGAACAACGCCGGAATCGAGAGCAGTGCGAAATTCCAGGAGATGACGCTCTCCCAGTGGCAGAAGGTGATCGATGTCAATCTCACCGGAATGTTTCTCTGCTCCCGCGAAGCCATCCGCGAATTCCTGCGACGGGGCGCGCAACCCGACGTGTCACGGGCAAGCGGCAAGATCATATGCATGAGTTCCGTGCATCAGGAGATTCCCTGGGCATTCGAGGCTAACTATGCGGCATCCAAAGGGGGCGTGGACCTGCTCATGCGTTCGCTCGCCCAGGAGTTTGCCCCCCAGAAAATCCGCGTCAACGCGGTGGCTCCCGGCGCCATCCGTACTCCCATCAATCGCTCTGCATGGGGGACTGAAGAGGCGATGAAAAACCTGCTCGATCTTATTCCGTACAAGCGTATCGGTGAACCTAACGATATTGCGCAGGCTGTGCTGTGGCTTGCTTCGGATCTGTCGGATTACATGAATGGAGCGACAATGTTCGTCGATGGTGCAATGTCTGCCTATCCGGCATTCCGGGGTGCGGGATGAGCAAACCGATCGAGGAATACGGATTCATCGGCAACATGCTGAGCGGAGCGCTTGTCGCCCGTGATGGCTCGATGGATTGGCTTTGCCTTCCCCGGTTCGATTCGGATGCATGCTTTGCCGCACTGCTGGGAACATCCAGGCATGGTTACTGGCGGATTTCTCCGACTGAGAAGAGCAAACCCCCTAGCCGGCGTTATCTGCCCCATGCGCCAATCCTCGAAACCACCTTCGAGACAGAGAGTGGCATCGTGACGCTCGTGGATTTCATGCCGCTGTCTAATGACCCTGAGAGAGTCGACGTCATCCGCCTTGTACAAGGGGTGTCAGGCAAGGTGGCCATGCGGATGGAACTGGTCCTGCGCTTCGGCTACGGCAAGACTATCCCCTGGGTACGCCGCCGCGACTATGGCATTCATGCCGTTGCCGGACCGGATGCGGTGGAGTTGGCAACCCCTGTCGCCCTTCGCGGCGAGGACATGTGCACCGTCGCCGAGTTCGAGGTGGGAGAAGGCGATGTCATCCCCTTCACGCTCGCCTATCATCCCTTACATCGGGAGCCCCACTTCATTGACGACAGCAGGATGAGACTCGATCACACGCTCGCCTGGTGGCGGGAGTGGACCCGCATCTGCCAGCTCTCGGAATTCGAGGAACCCGGATGGAACGATGCAGTGGAGCGCTCGCTCGTTACGCTCAAGGCGCTTTCCTACCAGCCAAGCGGTGGCATCGTCGCGGCGCTTACGACCTCCCTTCCCGAAGAGATCGGCGGAGTCCGAAACTGGGATTACCGCTACTGCTGGATCCGCGACTCCACTCTCACATTATATGCATTCATGAATGCAGGACGCTTCGACGAGGCCGGGGCATTCAGGGAATGGATGCTCCGAGCTGCCGCTGGCGCCCCTGATCAGATGCAGATCATGTACGGGATCGGGGGCGAACGCCGACTGACTGAAATCGAACTTCCCTGGCTGCCGGGTTACGAGAATAGCCTCCCCGTGCGCATAGGCAACGGCGCGCACGACCAGATTCAGATAGACGTGTTCGGCGAGCTGATGGACACACTTTATACTGCCCGTAAGTCGCAACTCGGGCCGCATCAGGAAGCCTGGCGGTTCCAGCAAGCAATTCTTTCCCGACTGGAGAGTCTTTGGCGCGGACCAGACCAAGGCATCTGGGAAGTGCGCGGTGGGGCCAAGCACTTCGTCTATTCGAAAATGATGGCTTGGGTCGCGTTTGATCGAGCCATAAAAGCTGTGGAGCAATTCGGCTTCCCCGGTCCTGTCGGGAAATGGCGCACGCTCCGCGACGAGATTCATCGGGAAGTGCTGGCGCGCGGTTACGATAAGGAGCGGAACACATTCGTACAGCATTACGACGGCGTGGGACTGGACGCATCCCTGCTGTTGATGGCCGAGGTAGGATTTCTGCCACCGGACGATCCCCGCTTTCGGGGAACGGTAGAAGCCATTGAACGCGACCTGATGGAAGATGGACTCGTGCTGCGCTATCGCGTTGGGGAAACCGAAGACGGGCTCCCCGGCGAGGAAGGAACTTTTCTCGTTTGCAGTTTCTGGCTCGCCGATGCCTATACAATGATCGGCCGCGGTCACGACGCGGAAGTTCTTTTCGAGCACCTCCTGTCTCTACGCAACGACCTCGGACTTCTTGCCGAGGAATACCATCCCCGTCACCGGCGCCAATTGGGAAACTTCCCCCAGGCATTTTCCCACGTGGGTTTGATCAATACGGCGTACAACCTTCGCCGCATCAATGGCCCCGCACAGCAGCGTGCGGATCGCAGCGCGTCGCCTCATGCCATTCACACCTCCTGGACCGGAACTGCCGGCGAGCAGCACCGCGAGCGATCCATAGACTGATCTTCCTTTCAAAGTTCCATCGCAGGACTTTTTCGACGCGGTAAAACACTTGCAGTCTGCCTGCCGACAAACATCTATAAGCTATAAGGCTCCAGCACTGAAGCTTCCACCTGCTTTTATCCCGCTTTTGTTTTTGAAAAGGCTTATTTCAACCTGCCGACTTGTTACTATAGCTCAGCCGCAAGCATGAGTATCTTCAGAATAGCAACACTTTTCTCCCCTGTTTCAAGAGTTTTGGTAAACTCTCGCTTGCCAGCCATTGTCTGAAACTCATCAGGATGCGTAATGTGGAATGAAAAGCCGTCCCCGCGTCTTTGCAAGCAAGGGATTTTTCAGACATTGATCTGTAGGGGATGCTTGCGGCATTTTATGCAACAAAGCACAATAACCCAAAGATAATCAGAAAGTTATTGAATTACCCATAACTTGGAGATGTTGGCGGAGAGGGTGGGATTCGAACCCACGTGCCAGGTTACCCTGACCATCTGATTTCGAGTCAGCGCCGTTATGGCCACTTCGGTACCTCTCCAATGAGGAACTATTTTATCAGCTTATCCTATGTTTTTCTCGCGCTTGGACAAGACTCGATGGCAGAATGTTTCCCGATTCTAGTTATCTCTTCTCGATGCGATCCCTTTCTTGTCTTTTAATTGCTATTTTCGGTTGCGGCGCTCTGCTCACTTCCTGTGATTCGTTTGAAAGATCGGTATTGCCGTTCGACAAAACGGATGAGCTGGTAGTGATCACCGTCAATAGTCCGGACACGTATTACGAGAATGCGGAAGGCGGTTATGCCGGACTGGATTACGACCTCGCCACTGAATTTGCGAAGGACCTGGGAATGAAAGTGAGATTCAAGACAGTGCCCAGACTGGATAAGGTATGGTCTCTCCTTGAAAGGCACAAAGGACATTTTGTCGCCGGCATGAACATCAGCGCAAAGCACTCGCGGCATGCCGAGTTCGGCCCGATTTACCAGCTCGTACAGCCCCAGCTAGCCTATAACACGGACTACAGCAAGCCAAAAAGCCTTCATCAGCTCAGTGGAAGAACTATTCGCATTGCGAAAGGCGTCACTCACGCTGAGCAGTTGACCAAGGCAAAGCACGATGCGCCCGAGCTCAAATGGAAAGAAATGGACCTCACGCCCGACGAACTGCTCGCGAGACTGGCGGAAGGCAAGGTCGATTATGTGGTAGCGGATTCAACCCAGATCAATCTCGCGAAGAATTTTTACCCCAATCTGAACGTAGCGTTCAATTTGGGGGATTCGGTAGGACGAGCATGGGCATTTTCACCATTTGCCGAACAGGCGTTACTGGAGGCGACACAAAAATTCTTCACCCGCATCCAGCAGGATGGCACCTTGACGCGCCTGCTCGACCGGTACTATGGACACATAGAACGTCTTCATCATACGGATGTAAATGGCATTCTTGCCAAACGCCGCACCGTTTTGCCTGAGTTGCGCGAACATTTTCATGAAGCCGAAGAGTTGAGCGGCATCGACTGGAGATTGATTGCCGCACTCGCCTATCAGGAATCTCACTGGGACCCCCTGGCGACTTCTCCCTCCAACGTGCGCGGCGTCATGATGTTGACGGAAGTCACGGCAGACCGGATGAAAGTGACGGATAGGCTGGATGCGCGCCAAAGCATACTTGCCGGTGCGCGCTACTTCGCATTACTCAAGGATAAGCTGCCCACGCGCATCAAGGAGCCGGATCGCACCTGGATGGCGCTGGCTGCCTATAACCAGGGGCCGAGTCACCTGGAAGATGCGCGCATACTGGCGCAACGTATGGGATTGAGCCCTGATGCGTGGGTTGACTTGAAAAGAACATTGCCGTTACTGAGCCAAAGCGAGCATTTCCGTGACCTCAAGCATGGCTTTGCGCGGGGGGGTCAGGCGGTAGTGTTGGCAGAATCAGTGCGGATCTATTATGAGATTTTGCAGAAATACGAACCTCCGTATTCGTGGGGTTTTCCGATCGTTGCCAGGAAGGAGGATGATGCGTGGCAGGAGTTCTGATGTCTTCCTTCGAAGGCGAAAACAACCGTCTCAAGGCATAATGGACGCAAATAATAGTTATTGAGTGATTGCAGCAGGCAGGCTATATTGAGCCGACATCCTATGAAATTTCCATCGACGTTTTAACTCACGGAGAATGCCATGACCTTACGCTTAGGCGATACCGCACCCGATTTCGAGCAGGAATCCACCATCGGCAGGATCAAATTTCACGAGTGGATAGATGATTCCTGGGCAGTATTGTTTTCGCATCCCGCCGATTACACGCCGGTGTGCACAACAGAACTGGGAATGACAGCCAAGCTCAAGTCTGAATTCGACAAGCGTAATGTGAAAGCGATCGGGTTGTCGGTCGACCCTGTGGCAAAACATGCCGGATGGATCAAGGATATCGAGGAAACGCAGGGCTGTACCGTCGCCTTTCCCATTATTGCGGACGAGGACAGAAAGGTCGCAGCGCTATATGACATGATTCACCCGAATCAGTCGGAAACCATGACGGTGCGCTCGCTTTTTGTGATTGACCCGAAGAAGAAAGTGCGGCTTATCCTCACCTACCCTATGAGCACCGGACGCAATTTCGATGAGGTGCTGCGAGTGATCGATGCGCTGCAACTGACCGATAACTATACCGTCGCTACCCCGGCCAACTGGAATGACGGCGGTGATGTGATTATCCCGCTGACTATCCAGGGTGAGGAAGTGATCAAGCAGAAGTTTCCGAAAGGCTATACCGCTCCGCGCCCCTATCTGCGCATCACGCCCCAGCCGAATAAGTAAGGGCTCTGAATAGTAGCAATAGTAGCATCTGGTTGTCAGCCAAACACCATTACCATTATCAGGTGGCGTTTGGCCTACGGCATGCAGACCAGGAGGCCGCCTTTGCCCGGGGTCGACCCGGGCAAAATCTAACCTGATATTGAATGCTCCTCGCAGAATACCCGTCTACAATAATTTCACTTTGCATCGTTGGACAGATTCTCCTCCGGCTGGAACCATGCAAGTTTTTGGTGCAACTTCACAACCTCACCCACGATAACAAGAGTGGGGGGAACGAGATGGGCGGCAGCGGCCAGGCCAGGAAGCGTTTCGAGGGTACCGGCAAGCACCCGCTGCTTGCGGGTGGTGCCCTGCTGCACGATTGCGGCGGGAGTGGTATTGGGCAGTCCGTGTGCAACCAGTTGTTTGCATAGCACGGCCAATCCAAGCAACCCCATGTAAACAACGATGGTCTGCTTCGGCCGCGCCAGCATTGGCCAGTCCAGGTCCACACTGCCATCCTTCAGGTGTCCGGTGACGAATATGCAGGACTGGGCGTAGTCCCGATGTGTGAGCGGAATGCCGGCATAGGATGCGGCTCCATTTGCAGCGGTAATGCCGGGCACCACTTCGAAGGGGATTCCGTATCCCGAAAGCGTTTCGATTTCCTCGCCACCGCGGCCAAAAATAAACGGGTCACCGCCTTTCAGGCGCAACACGCGTTTGCCTTCCCTGGCCAGGCGCACCAGCAAATCATTGATCGACTCCTGGGGCATCGTGTGCCGGTTGCGTTCCTTGCCAGCATAAATCCGGGGAGTATCACGCCGCACCATATCCAGGATTTCCGGTGACACGAGCCGATCATACACGACCACGTCTGCCTGCTGCATGAGTCGCATGGCTCTAAAGGTCAGCAGTTCAGGGTCACCGGGCCCAGCCCCTACCAGATATACCTCTCCCTTGACCGGTTCTTCGGTTTCATTTTCAAGTTCGCGCTCCAGCCAGGCCTTTGCCGCCTGATCCTTGCCCGCGAACACCATTTCCGCAAACGATCCCTGCAATACCCGCTCCCAGAACCGGCGACGCTTCGCCGGCTGCGAGAAACGGTGTTTTACCCGGCCACGGAACTCGGCAGCGTAAACAGCCAGACGGCCGTAAGCCGCGGGTATCATGGTTTCCAGATGCGCTCGTAGCAGCCTTGTCAGAACAGGGGATGTACCTCCGCTCGAAACCGCGACAACAACCGGCGTACGATCCACGATTGACGGCATGATGAAGGAGCAAAGAGCAGGATTATCGACGACATTGACAGGAATGCGCAGCCGATTGGCTGCTTCCGAGACCTTTTGATTGACGGCGAAATCATCCGTGGCGGCGATGGCGAGAACAGCATCTGCCAGATGATCACCATGGAAAGTTTCGGCACGATAAACAAGCTTTCCTTCCTGTGATTGTTCATCCAGTTGCTCCTGCAACTCAGGACAAAGTTGCGGAGCGATGACTGTCACACGCGCACCCGCGCGCAGCAGCATTGCCACCTTGCGCGCAGCCACTTCTCCCCCGCCTGCCACCACACAGTTACGATCATGGATATCGAGAAAAACCGGTAGGAAATTCATTTTTTCGACTTGAATGGGAAGAGTTCTTTTCCATACTTTACCCGAAAATACTCTTCCGGTTTGGGCAGCCTTGAGCAAGGCAGCGGCATGGATGCTTGCGATATCAGCCGGATAGCAAATTTTTGCTTCTTTTCCGTGGTAAATTTTTCATACTGCCCCTTATTTGTTATGATGCGTTCTCTCGCTTCGTGCGAACCGCCTCTTCATGCTCAATATCGATCTGCACTCCCATTCCACGGTTTCCGATGGTTTGCTGACTCCTACCCAGTTGGTGGAGCATGCGGCTGCGCGTGGCGTGGAAGTGCTGGCCCTGACCGATCACGATGACATCGGCGGTCTGGAGGAAGCGCGCAAGGCTGCAGATAAAAACAACGTTTTGTTTATCGATGGCGTGGAAATCTCCGTCAGTTGGCGTGGACAGACCCTGCATATTGTGGGATTGGGAATCGATCCCGCACACCCTCAACTAATTGAGGGCTTGAGCACCATCCGTCAGGGCAGGACGGCGCGCGCACGCAACATTGCGGCGCAACTCGACAAATTCGGTATTCACGGCAGTTTTGAGGGCGCTTGCAGGAACGCGGGGAATGGACGGCTGATCGGCCGCATGCACTTTGCGCGTTTTCTCGTTGAGCAGGGTTACGCGAAGGATATACGGACGGTATTCAGGAAATACCTTGTAAAAGGCAAACCGGGCTATGCTCCCCATCAATGGGTTTCGCTGAGTGATGCAGTAAACTGGATCCGCAGCAGTGGCGGCAGAGCTGTGATCGCCCATCCGGGGCGTTATAAATTAGGCAAGAATGCACTGGAAGAACTGCTGCTGGAATTCCAGACCCTGGGCGGGGAGGCTATAGAAGTGATTACCGCAAGCCATACACCTGAGCAATCCCTGCTTTTCGCCAACCATAGCCGGCGGCTGGGATTGCTGGCGTCACGCGGTTCGGATTTTCATGGGCCGGGCGAGAGCTATTTCGATCTCGGTGGAATGCCTCCCTTGCCTGCCAACTGTGCCCCCGTCTGGCATGATTGGCCCGGACTTATGTAAGGCGAAGATTATGCTTGCTTTTTACGAGGGCAGCATTCCCAAAAATTCAAATCCTTGTTTGCTACGTGGCTCAATTCTTTTCCATTCACCCTGATAACCCTCAGCCGCGCCTGATACGGCAGGCCTCGGCCATTGTGCAGGCAGGAGGCGTGATCGTATACCCGAGTGATTCCTGCTACGCGCTGGGCGGGCAGTTGGGTGACAAAAACGTCATGAGCCGTATTCGCGCGCTGCGCGGAGTGGATGAGCATCACCATTTCACCCTCATGTGCCGGGACTTTACGGAAATCTCGCGCTACGCCAAATTCGATAACACGGAATACCGGTTGCTCAAGGCCTGCACCCCGGGTTGCTACACGTTTATCTTTCAAGCTACCCGGGAAGTGCCGCGGCGCCTGCTGCATCCCAGGCGCAACACGATCGGTGTGAGAATTCCGGATCACGCCGTCGTCCAGTCATTGCTGGCGGAACTGAATGAACCACTGCTGAGCTCTACCCTGATACTGCCAGGAGAGGAGCTTCCGCTCAATGACCCTCTGGAAATCCGCGCACGTCTCGAGCATCGGGTGGAACTGATACTGGATAGCGGCGCCTGCGGCCTCGAGATGAGCACGGTGGTCGATCTGACCGGGGATACGCCTGTGGTAGTACGGCAAGGTAAGGGCAGCCTTGCACCCTTTGGAATGCTCAATGGATAGCATTGTCCAAAACATTGCCATTTATGCGCTTCCGGTCATTTTTGCCATCACGCTGCATGAGGCTGCGCACGGGTATGTAGCCAAGCATTTCGGCGATCTCACCGCCTATACCCAGGGGCGCGTCAGCCTTAATCCCATACGTCATATCGACCCGCTGGGGACCATCGTTCTGCCGATCGTAACGATGCTGCTCGGGGGAATCCTGTTCGGCTGGGCCAAGCCGGTGCCGGTCAACTTCTCCGCGTTGCGTAATCCCAAGCAGGACATGATGTGGGTGGCACTCGCCGGTCCGGGCGCGAACCTCTTCATGGCGATACTTTGGGGGTTCGTCATCAAGTTTGCGCTTGGGCTGCCACAGGACGGATTGGCCGAGCCGCTGATATTGATGGGCGAGGCGGGAATCAAAATCAACGTGGTGCTGATGGTGCTGAACCTGTTGCCTCTGCCGCCGCTCGATGGAGGTCGGGTTGCCGTAAGCCTGCTGCCACCCCGTCTGGCCTATAATTTTTCGAAGATCGAGCCTTACGGTTTCATGATCCTTTTGTTTCTGCTGGCGACGGGTGTACTCGGGGCTGTTATAGGACCCCTGATTGCAATTACGATCCATTTGATGGCGTTGTTTTTTGGTTTCAATGCTTATTGAACTGCTTCTCTACTGAAGGATTCTGGTTGGAGTTACCGAGGCAATGATTTATGTTCGCTGATCGCGTTTTGTCGGGAATGCGACCCACGGGGGGGCTGCATCTGGGGCATTATCATGGGGTGCTCAAAAACTGGATAGAACTGCAACACGAGTTTGAATGCCTGTTCTTCGTCGCCGACTGGCATGCCCTCACAACCCATTACGATACGCCCGAAATCATCGAAGAGCATGTCTGGGACATGGTGATCGACTGGCTTGCAGCCGGTGTCGACCCGGCACAGGCGACGTTATTCATACAGTCACGTGTTCCTGCGCACGCAGAGTTGCACCTGCTGCTTTCCATGATCACCCCGCTGGGCTGGCTGGAGCGCGTCCCGTCCTACAAGGATCAGCAGGAAAAGCTGGTTGAAAAAGAATTGAACACATATGGCTTTCTTGGATATCCCTTGCTGCAAAGCGCAGACATCCTTATTTATCGGGCTACACGGGTGCCGGTGGGAGAGGACCAGACACCGCATATCGAGTTCACTCGGGAAATTGCGCGACGCTTTAATCATGTCTACGGAAAGGAACTGGGATTCCAGGAAAAGGCGGAAGCGGCGGTCAAGAAACTGGGTTCCCGAAAGGCCCGCCTCTATCGGGACTTGAGGAACCGTTACCAGGAACAGGGAGACGAAGAAGCGCTTGCGGCGGCGAAATCATTGCTGGATGAGCAGCAAAATTTGAGCATGGGTGATCAGGAGCGCCTGTTCGGGTATCTGGAAGGCGGTGGAAAGATGATTCTTTCCGAACCGGAAGCGATGTTGACGACAGCGTCGAAAATGCCCGGACTGGACGGCCAGAAAATGTCAAAGTCCTATAACAACACCATTACCCTGCGCGAAGACGCCGCGAGCGTCACCAGAAAAATTCGTACGATGCCGACCGATCCCGCACGCGTACGGCGTATCGATCCCGGAAACCCGGAGAAGTGCCCGGTATGGCAATTCCATCTCGTATACTCGGATGAAGATACGAAGAGGTGGGCTTATGAGGGCTGTATCACTGCGGGTATCGGCTGCCTGGACTGCAAGCAACCTGTCATCGATGCAATACTGGCCGAGCAGCGGCCAATGCACCAACGTGCACGCATGTACGAAGAAGAGCCTTCACTGGTGCGAAATATCATTGCTGATGGTTGCGAAAAGGCCGATAAACTGGCACAGGAAACCATGCGCGAGGTCAGGGAGGCAATGGGACTGGATTATTCCTGATTTTTGCTTCGCACGAAGCAACATAGGCACCCCAGCCGGATCGACGCTTGCTATCTATCATGGACGTTGCTCGATTTATCCGAGAATGAACGATTTTCAAAGCCTTTCCATTGAGGAAGCCCCTGCTCCGCCGGTGACAAACCCTGTGGTAAATCCCATTGCCCGCATACATGGCGAGCCGGTGACGGAGATCCCATCGGATTTATATATTCCACCGGATGCGCTGGAAGTATTTCTCGATACGTTTCAGGGGCCATTGGACCTGCTGCTTTATCTTATTCGCAGGCACAATCTGGATGTACTCGATATACCGATGGCGGAACTCACGCGTCAATATTTGGCTTATATCGAAATGATGCGTGCGAATAAGCTGGAACTGGCCGCGGAATACCTATTGATGGCCGCTGTTCTGATCGAAATCAAGTCGCGAATGTTGCTGCCCAAACCCGTTGCCAAGGGGGATGAGGACGAGGTGGACCCGCGAGCAGAACTGGTGCGGCGTCTACTGGAATACGAGCAGATGAAGGCTGCTGCGCAGAAGCTTAACGCGCTGCCCCAGGTGGAACGCGATTTCGTGCTGGCGAACGTATGGATCGAGCAAAAAGTGATTGAACGCCTACCGGAAGTCAATGTCGATGATCTTCGCAATGCCTGGCTTATCCTGATGGCGCGCCTGAACGTAAATCGCCGGCACAACATCACGCGGGAAGAACTTTCAGTCCGCGAACATATGAGCCGTATTCTGCGACATGTGCAGGGACACCATTTTGTGGAATTCAGTGATTTATTTGGCACCGCTGCCGGAGCAGCGGAACTTGTGGTGACGTTTCTGGCATTATTGGAGCTTGTGAAGGAACGTCAGGTGGAGGTCAGCCAGCCGCACGCTTTTGGAATGATTTATGTCCGACCGATCAGCGTCCTTACCACCGTCTAGTTTCCCTGTTTCATCCCCTGTTCAGGTTAAAAAGGTTCTGGAAGCTGCGTTACTCACCAGCCCGGAACCTCTCCCTCTGTCGGAACTGAAAAAACTGTTCGTGGGTGAACTAGGCTCGGAAATCCTGCGGCGCCTGCTGGACGAGTTGAGCAGGGACTGGGAAGGAAGAGGCGTGGAACTCGTACAGGTTGCAAGCGGGTGGCGCTTCCAGGCTAAAACGGAAATGCAGGAATTTCTCGACCGCCTCAACCCGCAGAAGCCGCCCCGCTATTCGCGGGCAGTATTGGAAACGCTCGCCATCATTGCATATCGCCAGCCGGTGACACGCGGCGATATCGAGGAGATACGGGGGGTGGCGGTCGCCAGTTCAGTGCTGAAGGCATTGGAATCAAGAGGCTGGATATCTGCCGTCGGCCATCGTGAGGTACCGGGCCGACCCATTTTGTATGCTACGAGCGTTGAATTTCTTAATGATCTTGGACTTCGCTCCCTGGAGGAATTGCCGCCATTGGAAGAACTGGGTTCACTGATTGAACCGAAGGAAAACGTGGAACAACTGCCTGATCCAGAGAACACGCCTCAAACAGGCAATCCCGACTGAACCTGAGGAGCCGGGCTCTTGATTGAGGCAAGCCTCCCTTTTATACCGAGGATTCCTAATGCACATGCTCGCCTGGCGGGGGGAGGATTTCCCCTTCGCGGTTGAGCTGCGCCACCTGCTGCATCAGCATGTCGGAGCCGGACCAGCCCGGACCATCGAATTCGGGTATCCAGCGCGCGCGCAGGTAGCCGAAGCGGTCCACCAGGAACTCCATGTGGTCAG
>NZ_JCAHZJ010000030.1:0-83130 GCF_059489795.1 Nitrosospira sp. CT | reverse complement strand
TCATGGGGTTACTCCTTTGCGCTTTCAGCGCTCAATTTGATAAAGATTCGCACCTCTATCAAACCGGGTAACCCCGCTTTTCGCAAGGCCCTACTGTCCGATTAAATCTGAACTACTACATCTCATACTGATATTTCTAATTTTGACCTCTACTTTTGCCCATCCCCCAGAATTGTCGGGTCGCTGAATTATGGTAGCATGGCAATAAGATCATTCCTCGCATATACACGGTTCTTCCTCAGTATTGCAACAAAATCCATTCTTATGGTACACCCCACGACCATCCACACCTTCTTTACACCAGCACCATGTTGCTCCGCCGTCCTTGCATTCCCTGCGATTAGAGGCTCTGGCAAAAGCTGCCATGGATTTGGGGTAACTCCGAGGAACCATCAGCATTCCCATTAAAACGCCCACCAGAACTGAGTAACCGATTGATCTACCAGGGCGGTGTTGCACATAGTCCTTGGAATGCTTAAGGACATTGTCGAGTTGCGCACGCGGACGGGCAAGTATATTTTTTGCTTCTCCTTCTATAGAGGCAATTTTGTTCATAAATTCGTTTATTTTTTCGTTTAAATTGCCATTAGATAAACTTTTATTTTTACATTTATAAATTAAGTTATCGAGATCAGATCTGAGATCGCGAAGTTCTTTCTGCTCCATTGTTTCTGTTCGGTTGCTAGTCATTACCGTACGAGCTAGATCGGCTTGGTTTACTATAGAAGTATTGGTTTTCATGACTTTCTCCTTTAATTTGCGGGCAAAAGAATGTTGGTACAGCCCTAATAGTTCAGTATGTTCGCTGTCACACACAGACCAAAAATTGGCAAGGTTTAATTATTGATTCGTGTCATCCCTCAAAGATTTCGAATTCTTGATCAAAAATGGGAATACTACGACTTAGAACTGCTGTAAGATCTTTTAAAAATTTAAGGTAAGTCGCACAAAAAACGTGCGAGCCGGGATGAACGGCGGTATGCTTACTTCGTTGACTTGAAAATTGGTATTCCTGAAAAAGAAATGCTGATCCAGAAGGTTTCTGCCCTCTAAAGTGACAATACCTCTGCGTCTAGGGAATCGGTAACCAAGGACTGCGTCGAGCAGGACAAAACTGTCATCTACTCTAGTCAATCTAGAGGTCTCCTCCTCCGATTCCTCCCAACGTTCCAACTCTTGCCGAACGTATGTAGTAGTGAAGGTTGCTAATATTCCCGAAGGATGGAAATAATTCAGACTAAACGGTGTTCTTAATGTTTCGATATGTGCAGCTTCGGGGGATTGTTCAACGCGGGTAAACTTCTCAAACCAAGACTCCGCTCTAACAGCCCAGTATGGGTGTGGTAACCAGTAAAGGTAGGTGGTGTAAAGTCGCTCGTGTTGCTTCTCCACCTGATTTAGAGTATTTTGATTAGTGAAGCTTGGAACCTCCAGGTCACGTTTTGATAGCTCAAGGCCGCCATACAAGTTTTTTCCAATACGCGCATCCAAGCCTATGCCCATACGTCGAGCCTTCGTCCCATTGACGTCATCGAAAAGCTGGTTAAATCCAGCGATTTGAGTTGGTTCGAGGGTTTGATTGGCGATTAGAAACGATTTGACGGTTTCAAACCATGCAAGTCGAAGGCGCAAACCTGGAGTGATGTTCCATTGAGCTCCCAATTTTGGGTTAAATTTACTGACTTCAAACCCGACATTATCTCTAAATGAGTCATAACTCAAACCTAACGTTCCACTCAAATTCGGAAGAGCGGTAACGTTTATATACGCGTACCCAATGTTTCGCTCTGTCGGAAAATCCGGCATAGGCGGATTACAGAGTTCTTGGTTGAAAGGCGTTTTTCCGTCTATTCGAGTTGTAGGACATTCCACCCCACGGCTGGGGCGATAGTCAGTATGTCTTTGTTGAGTGACTTGGAACTGGTAGGTCCCAGCACCGGCTACCACATTAAAACGGTTATCTCGTAACAGATACTGAGCTTCAACTTGATATCCCTCATCTTTCGTTTTATCTTCTACAGTGGTGACCCTCCCAGGAAAGAGTAGGTCCGTTCTGCGGTCAGTATACATCGCTGAAGCTATCAGATCCTGCTGGGGCGACAACGAGAAGCGCGCTCCCAAACGTGCCGTATCCTGCTTTAACTCTTTCCGATTATTTCGATCAAACGGCCGGTCAAATTCAAGCAAGATGTCTCCCTGCTGAGTCTCCCGGGTTCGCACCTCCGCCTGTATGTTAAACCTGGGCGTTACTGCGTACTGGAAGAAAGCATTGTAGATGTTGTGCTTCTGATCGTTGTTTTCGCGAAAGCCTTTAGTGTTATAGTGGAATTGGCCAACGCTAACTGAAGCACGGCCATAGAGCGCCGAAAACACAGCTTCGTCCCCTATCGTGCTGTGGCTGCCAAGAATGCCAGATGCTACGAACTGGGGCTTGTTACGCTCAACCAATGGCGCGAACTCGTTAAAACCGGCTACTGCCGGGCCCGTGCTCGTGATGATATTAAGGTCGGCTACGGTAAGGTGAGGCTGAACGGGGTTGACGTTGATCGGTTGCAGGAGTTGGGCCTGAAGCAACTCACTTGCACGGGCAATCTCGTGCCGGGGAACATTACGATAAGCATCCGAAAGAAAGCGGTGCGAGGAATGGTTGCCCGGATCAAAACTCAAAGATTTTGCGGTTTCCATTAGCGCCCGCTTCTCGAACCCCAGATTATCGTAGATTCGCGCCAGACTGGAACCGCGGGCTGCCTGATCCCGATCCAGCAGCAGTTTTGAGCGGTACACAGCCCGGTTGTCATTGAGATTAATGGACTTCTGCAAGTCCCAGAGCGCTTCCACTGGCCGATTCTGAGTCTGTTTCTGGATTGCGTCATAAAACCAGGGCGTGGGGTCATTAGGATCGAGCGCTTTGGCCATATCGAATTGCGATTCGGCCAGGTTGTAGCGTTTCTCCTCGAAATATGCTTTGCCCAGATAGCTTCGGATCAGCGAGTTCATGGGATCGAGCGCCGCGGCAATCTCCATTTCCATACGCCCGGCTTCAACATCGCCCTCGCGCAGTTTCGCCAAGCCAATGCCGAGCCTCGGCATGGGGTCAGCCGAGTCGAGTTCGATGCCTCTGGCGAAAGCTGCTTTCGCTGCCTTGGTATCGATGCGGGTTAAATGAGCGAAGCCCAGCACGGTCTGTGTCTTCGAGAGATTGGGATTGAGGTCGACCGCGCGCTCTGCGGCTTCCAAAGCCTTGTCCAGATACCCAGTCGACATGTGCAGTTCCGACAGCCGTGCCCAGATAAGCGCGTTCTGGGGGTCAAACCCCGCAGCTTTTTGAACGCTCTCAAGCGCTGCCTCGATCTGGAAGTGCGCCTGCTGCGCGTAGGACAGCGCGAGCCGGGCAGTGGATGATTCCTGATCCAGTTCGACTGCCCTGGTCGCCAGGACCAGGGCCTGATCCTTGTCATCCTGCACGACGGCAATGATTGCCTGAAGAGCATAGGCGTCGCTGTTTCCCGGCTCCAGTTCGAGTACCTGCCCGATATCCACCTGCGCTTCATCGACACGGCCAACCGAGAGTAAAAGTCCTGCCCTATAAGTTAAAAAGTGGGGGGAATGTAAAGTTTCTGGCACCTCACCGAGTGCAGTCAGCGCTTCAGGCAGCTTGCCTTGCCTATAGAGTGCAAGCGAAGCGCGCAAGGCTGACTGCGCTGGTTCATCGGGCAGCTTCTCATCCAGACGGTAGCTGATAATGGTGGGGTAATACAGGGTCCATTGAACCGCATCAACTGGACGCAGGACTTCTTCCTTGCGAGGCGCCTCACCTTGAACCACGCTTGCCGCTTCGTTGCTGACGAGGCTGATGCTTCCCTGCTCGTTGCTCGCCGATACCGTGCCTTCATAAATTACGAGTTTGGCGCTACCCTCATCGGTGCCGATAAAGAATTCCGTTCCTTCAATATCAGCTGTGATAAGGCGTGTTTTAACCCTGAAGGGCTTGGGCGTGCGCGTAATGACAAAGAGATTGCCGGTAACCAGTTCCACCAGTGCGGCCCTATCCCGGGCAGGGGCAGCCAGTGTGAGGACAGTTTTCTGATCGAGCCGCAAGGTGCTCTCGTTGCTAAGCCGTAACGCGGCGCGGCTATTCTCTGGAACACGGACTGTATCACCAGGGCAAAGGGCAACATTCAACTTTGCCGGTTGCCAGTTGGCTTCCTTAACCCGACGCAGTTCTACAGCGCCTTGCACGGAAACCATGAGCGCGCTGCTCGGCGTGCAGAGCTCAGCTGCGTGGACGTCTAGGGCCAGGGCGGAAACCGCCACGACTGCGACCCGAAGGGCGGCCGTCATGGGTTTCCAGTTGTGCTGCGATCTTTGTGAATGCATACAATAAAATTCCATGCTTCTTCTTTTGCCGCAGCGAGTTGGATAAAAGGTTTCTTACATGACAGTAAATTTCTCTACGTAGCTATTTTGGAAAAACACGTATCCCCGTATTCAGCCAATCCTGACTTCAACTGAAGCAAGAAAAATGCCATCTTTGCCAAGTGGAATAAATCTCTTATTACCAGTAACTTGAATGATTCACCTTCGCTAAAACGGGTCACGTTTTGCACCTTAATATCAATGTTACAAACACGCAGGAAACCCTTTTAATGCTTTAAATCCTGTACCTGCGTGCATGGGTAAGAAATGACCCCTACCGGGTAAAAATTGCCCCATGTGCTAACCCTGCGTCGCGCGAATTTCTAGGTCCGGATGATAAGCTGGTGACCGGAATGGACGCGTTTAAGGAACTCGTAGACGCCATGCTGCAAGAGAAGCAGTCTTCGTGGCGAAGACACGACAAAAGCTGGGCCTTGATCAGTGCCAGGCGGGAGAGATTTTCGGCGGTGGCGTCAACGCTTTTTCTCGTTATGAGAGCGGAAAAGTGAGAACGCCCGTGTCAGTCATGCAGCTGCTTACGCTGCTCGACCGGCACCCCGAGCTGTTTGAGGAAATCAGGCAAAGGAGATATCGGATCGGGAGGACCCCACGAATTCCGTGAGGAGGCATCCGAAAAGCCAGATATGGTCACATCGTAAGTAATTCACGTTTTCTGCTAAACCGTGAATTACTCGTCGCTGCCAACCCGGCCATATCTGGATGGGTAACTAAGGAGAAAGTGTGGGTGTTCAGATTCAGAATGAGTAGCTCAAAGCGCTAAGGATCGAGAGGGGAACCTGAAGACAGGAGAATCAGTGTTCTACAAAGACTTTGCTTTTATTCATACTATGCTTTTTTAGCAATTTCCCAAACGCGCGACGATCTTTTCCGACAAGGCTCGCAGCTTTTGTGACGTTACCCTGCGCTCTGACCATGGCTTCGGCGAGGTAATACTGTTCAAAAGTTGCTATGGCGCGATTTTTGGCCTCGGTGAAGCTCAAGCCGTTCAACTCGGGGAGGCGGCGGTCAAATCCCGATCGCCGTTCGACTTCGGTGGGCGCGAGCGATGCGATATTTATGACAGATTCGTCGGCGAGAAGATACTCGCGATAGATCAGATTTTCCAGTTCCCGTATATTCCCCGGCCAACTGTATTTATCAAACCATGCGATAGTATTCGGATGTAAAGTTTTGTTGCCACGGTTAAAACGCGCGGAGCATTCGCGCAGGAAGTAATCTGCCAACAGAGCCGCGTCACCTTGGCGCTCACGGAGTGGCGGCAGGGTGAGGTACATGATTTTGAGGCGAAACAGAAGATCGAGCCGGAATTCGCCTTTCTCGGCCAGTTGCCCTAAGTTTCTGTTACTGGCGATGATTATTCTCACGTTTGCAGAGCGCGCCGTCCCGCTTCCCAGCGGAAAGTACTGCTGATCCTGAAAGAATCGGAGCAGGGCAACTTGCGCTTTGGGAGATAACGCATCCACTTCATCCAGGAAGAGCGTGCCGGACTGCGCGTGCGCAATCAGACCTGGGCGTTTCGACTGCGCCCCGGTGTAGGCGCCCCGTTCGTGTCCGAACAGTTCGTTTTCAACGAGGGTGTCCGGGATGGCGCCGCAATTTATCGGCACAAACGGGCCGTCTCGCCTCGTGCTGCTGCCGTGAATTGCCCGTGCGGCCAGTTCTTTTCCTGTGCCTGTTTCGCCTTCGATAAGAACAGGTGCGTCGCAACCTGCAATTTTCTCAATGAGCTGGGTAACTTTTGCGAAGGCAGGGGATTGTCCAATCATGTTCTCTGCACCTGGGAGCGGGAAGATTAATCAATTCTTACGTAAGGGATTCAAAAAAGCCGTGTGGAACTCATCTTTCTGCATGGCTCGTGGTATAAGTATTAAAGGACAAGATTAAATACGCCGGTAGCTGTAAAATCTTACAGGTTAAAGGTACCCAGTCAGTCCGGTGCTTCCTCGCAGCGTTTCCATCGTATTTCCATTGCCAATCATTGCTAATTTTCACGGCTTAACACATATTCACGTGCCCGCCTTCGTTTGATCCATCAATTCAGCTACTTCCTGTAATACCAATGCAAAATTTCTTCGCACTCATCCCGGCGGCAGGTTCAGGCTCGCGCATGGGCGACCAGATGCCCAAGCAATACTTGCCCCTGGCAGGAAAACCCATGATCCGTCATGCGCTGGCAACGTTGTGCAACTCGCCGCGGCTTTCCCGAGTCTTTGTTGTGCTGTCTCCGGGAGATGGAGAGTGGGCGCGCCATGACTGGTCAGAATTTTCAAACAAGCTGTCGATGCTCGAATGCGGGGGAGCTACACGGGCCGAAACCGTACTGAATGGTTTAAAGGCAGCGCAGGAAGAGACGGCGATCGAGGATGATGACTGGGTGCTGGTTCATGATGCTGCACGGCCTTGTTTAGGAGGAAAGCTCCTGGATAAACTGATGGATGAACTGGAAGAGGACGAAGTGGGCGGATTGCTTGCGGTTCCGGTTGCAGACACCTTGAAGCGAAGCGATCCCACTTGCCGGGTTGAACGTACAGAACCGAGGGAAAGTCTTTGGCAGGCCCAAACACCGCAGATGTTCCGGTACCGGACCCTGGTGAACGCTCTGAGCAGGGCCGGAGGTGTAGCCATGACGGACGATGCAGGCGCGATCGAAGCACTGGGTCTGCGCCCAAAACTGGTTCTGAGCGATGCGCGCAACCTGAAAGTTACTTATCCTCAGGATCTCGCACTGGCGGAGTTGATACTGAAAAATCTGTAAATGGCAGTGAAGTGGTGACGGTTGCGGCTTATTAGCCAGTTGTAGTAGTAGATCCAGCCATCGGTGAACAAGATTCGGGCAAAGCCCGACCTGCTACTTCTAGCATCTGTAGAGGGATGGAGGTCGCAAGCTGTAACCCATCATTGAATAATAGGATGATTGCACTTCGCTCCACCCATCCTGCAGCTGAGCAATTTTTATCATAGTAGGTCAGGCTCTGCCTGACGAGTCACGCAAAGCACCGATTACTGTTTCTCATATTTTTCCCGGAATTAAACAAGAAGAGGTGATAGTGGACGGATTCAGAATCGGGCAGGGTTTTGATGTACACCAGCTGGTCGAGGGTCGTAAGCTTATTATCGGCGGAGTGACCATTCCCTACGAGAAAGGTTTGCTGGGGCATTCCGACGCGGATGTACTGCTGCATGCAATATGTGATGCGGTACTGGGAGCTGCGGCATTGGGTGACATCGGCAGGCATTTTTCTGATACTGATCCGCGTTACAGGAATATTGACAGCCGCGTGCTACTGCGGAACGTGGGCAACCTCCTTGCGGAACGCGGGTACAGGGTGGTGAATGTCGATGCCACTATCCTCGCACAGGCGCCTAAAATGGCGGCTCATATACCTTCCATGATCGGAAATATTGCGCAGGACCTGAGCATGCAGCCCGGAGATGTCAACGTCAAGGCCAAGACCGCTGAACGTCTTGGTCCGGTAGGGCGAGGCGAGGGAATAGAGGCGGAAGCGGTATGCCTGATTACCCGAATAAATCAAGCGAATGACTGAGCGAAAAACAATCGGGACGTAAATTGAGTGGAAAGTGACGGGCGGGTGAGCGGGTAGATGAATGGTGACAGATGGCTGAAGAGACCAGGCTTGTCAGGCAAAAAGCAGTACGCCTGTTTTTTGCGATATGGCCCGACAGGGAAGCCTGCATGCAGCTGGTACGGCTGACCGGACGATTAGCATCGTTTTGCGAGGGGCGGAGAACAAAAACGGACAACATTCACCTCACATTGGTTTTCGTAGGGGAGGTGGATGCAGGCCAAATGGCTGCTTTATACAAGGCAGCGGATGAAATCAAGGATTCCGGGGTGCGCGCTTTCGATCTGATTATCGAAAGAATCTGCATGTGGAAGCGCAAGAATATCGTTTATGCGGAAATCAGCGAGATTCCCCAGCCGCTCATCGATCTGGTCGAAGCTTTGCAGAGCAGACTTTCATTGGCGGGATTTTCATTGGAGGAGCGACCTTACAAGCCCCATATCACGCTCATGAGGAATGCATCCTGTAAAACGCTGCCTGAGCTGGCAGAACCGATGGTGTGGCGGGCGCGGGAGTGGGTATTGGTTAAATCGGACCGGACCAGCGACGGTTCGGTTTATACGCCAATCGGTCGCTGGTCTCTGGAAGGATGATCAAACCCTCCTAATAACTGAATATCAAAGATAAATGCAGCTCTCCAGTTGTTTTACCAGGTTTCTTTCATTGGCCCTGGTGTAATCCTTTTCAAAAGTATCGCTTACGAGGTTGCGCACCTGGCTTCCAAGATTGCTATTGATGAGACCGATAAATGGCGCCGATACAACCAGGATCAGGCGTTGATAACTGTTGGTTTTGCGCCCATTCTCCAGTTCCCGGGCTAGCTGCGAGGCGAAAGTCCATGCCTCATGCTGCTTTGGATCGGTGGCAGGTATGTAGGAGCCGCGACCATTCCCGTTACTTCTGTTATGTCCCGGGCGATCGGTAACCAGGTCCACCCGCTTCTCCCTGCTGGCGTCATGCCGGAATTCCCTGAGCTTCTGTAATCCTTTTCTTGGTCCGTAGTTTGCGTAAAGATATGCTGCGCTTGCGTTTGCAACCAGAATCCACGTGATGCTCATGACTCCTCCGTGCGATTAGTGATAAAGTTAAACGAACTGGAGTGTTGCTCAACAATAGACAATGATTTCTCCGCCGAAGTTTCCATACGGGTTGTCATTGTACTGACATTATGCTCGATATTTCTTCGACTTGGCCTTGAAAATTCTCGCTTTCGATACATCCAGCGAATATTGTTCTGTTGCGCTGTTGCTGGAGCGTGACATCCTTGGTGAGGAGGTTCTTGCGGGACAGCGCCACTCCGAACTCGTTTTGCCGATGGTGAGTCGAATACTGGATGAAAGCGGACTGACGCTGGCACAACTGGACGGCATCGCTTTCGGCTCGGGTCCCGGATCCTTCACCGGGTTGCGTATTGCCTGCGGAATAGCGCAGGGACTGGCTTTCGGGGCGGGACTGCCAGTGATCGGAATAGGTACATTGGAAGCATTGGCACAGCAAGCTGGTGGAACACAGGTCATCACCGCGCTGGATGCGCGCATGCACGAGATCTATCATGCTGCTTACAGGAAAGTGCTGGACGAATGGCAAGCCGTGAGCGAGCCCATACTCTGCCTGCCGCAAAATGCGCCTCCGGTGCAGGAGCAGGACTGGACAGGTTGCGGCAGCGGGTTCGATATGTATCCCACAGTGCTGCGCAAACGTTACGAAGGCTACCTCAATCACATCATCAGCGGCGTCCGGTCGGATGCGCGTGCAATGGCGCAACTGGCTGCACCCCGATTCGCGAGGGGACAGGGGCTCGATCCGGCTGATGCCGCTCCGCTCTATATTCGAAACAAGGTGGCCCTGAAGGAAAAGGAGCGATGAGTGCCCAATTGCAGGAAGCGCCCCGAATAAGGCGAATGGTGCCCTCAGACCTCGAAGCGGTAGTGACGATTGAGAGGGAGGTTTTTCTTTTTCCGTGGACTCAGGGCAATTTCAGCGATTCGCTCGACGCAGGCTATCATTGCCGGGTATTGGAGCAGGATGGGCATATTTTTGGATATGGCGTAATGACAATCGGGGCAGAAGAAGCGCATTTGCTGACGCTCAGTATTGCCCCGGAATCGCAAGGAAAGGGTTGGGGTGAAAAATTGCTGCGCCATTTCATCGGGATTGCAAGGGAGCAGCTGGCGCTCACCATGTTTCTGGATGTGCGCGAATCCAACCATGCTGCTGCCCGGCTGTATGAACGTCTCGGATTCAGGCAGATCGGGAAGCGCAAGGATTATTATCCCGCAATGGGCGGGCGCGAAGACTCGCTGGTGATGGAACTGGTGTTGTGATCAGCAACGATAGAAAACGGGTCAGACGCGGCGAGATACTCAAAGAGTTGGGATTGGCGCCGGTATGGCGCGTCAGGGAGCGTACCGAAGACGAAAGCCCAGCTAGGGCGCCAGAATCGGATCAGGTGATGGTAGCGTCGGCTGTTGCGTATCCCGAATTCGAAGAACAGGTAGAACAGGTTTGTGTGCCTTCTGCTGACGCGACAGAGGATGTAGCAGAGAAGCGCCGGGCGACGATTCTGCGGATGGACTGGGATCAGCTTAAAGAGAGTGTGGAAGGCTGTGTGGCCTGCCGGCTATGCAATTCACGTACGCGCACCGTGTTTGGCGTGGGGGATCCGGATGCTGACTGGCTTTACGTGGGTGAAGGACCGGGCGCGCAGGAGGATGCCCTCGGTGAACCCTTCGTGGGGCAGGCAGGCAAGCTGCTGGATAACATGCTGATGGCCATTGGTTTAAATCGAGGTCGTGATGTTTTTATAGCCAACATCGTAAAGTGTCGCCCGCCTGGCAATCGCGAGCCTTCGGACGACGAAGCGCAATGTTGCGAGCCGTACCTCGCGCGGCAAATCGAGTTGATTAAGCCGAAGCTGATTGTCGCGCTTGGCAAAACCGCCGCCAGGAATCTGCTCAATACCGATGCAAGCATAGGCAGTCTGCGTGGCAGATTGCATCAGCATAAAGGTATTCCGGTGATCGTTACCTATCACCCGGCTTATCTGCTGCGCACGCTGGTTGCCAAAGCAAAGGCATGGGAGGACCTCTGTTTCGCCCAAAGCACCATGCAGGCCTTGAAGGCCTCGGAATAAATCCGCGTTTGGGAACAGCAGGCGATACAGTCTCCTGGCATTACTCCTTGGGGGGGCGTTGTGATTCCATATTTGCAGAGGAGTCCATTTTTTGCTTGAAAAGTAGCGCGCGGAGAGCTTCATTTGCGGCTTTGGCCGCCTCCGGGTCGGAATCATCCAGGTGACGGCGAAGCTTCCCTTCGGATTCCGCCGCACCGATGTCCCCCAGCATCGTTAAAACCAGCGGCATGTTTCTGCGGTTTTCCAGCTCGTGCTCCAAAAGAGGGATTGCCTTGCGGCCGCTCTGCACGAGGAACATCCCGGCCAAAGTCCTCACATTTTCGTTTAGCGAACTTAACCCCTCGATCAGCCTCTGTCCGCTGGCGCTCGTACCAAACAGTTTCCAGACCATGTTTGCGCGGTACAAGTCGGCTGCTTTGAGGAGCCATTGCGAGCTTTCCCCCTTGCCATTCAGTGATCCTTCAGATTTTCGTTGGGACGTCATACCGTATCCATATATCCGGCTCGTGAGGTGCGGAATGGTCGAACCAGACAGGTAATACATTTTCTATGATATCCGGATGGGTGAATCGCTGCCCGCCGCGATCCGCCAGAATCACCAGATCCAGTCGCACCCGCACCGATACCACGCGGTTTACGTGTCCGAAGTTGGGCCAGTACTTGTGGGGATGTACTGGACAGGCGAGAAGAACCATTCTGCCGATATCGATTGCCTGGTTTGCCAGCAGGACGACGTTGGCTCCATGGCTATGGGCAAAAAAATCCGGTGATTTAAGTCCCTTGCCTTGCACCCATGCCGTCAGCGTAAGCGCTGCCAAGGCGCGGGCTTGGTCGCTGTATCCGCCGGACCATTCAAATCGGTCCGATCCTGAATAAACGGAGGGGTCTACGGATTGCAGAATATAAGTGTGAAAGTCTCCCCCCGGCTGCCACCAGCTAGCTGTTCTCGCCCAGGTGCCATGGATAATGAGGCTGGTGTGAGCAGGCTCGCCTTCTCCCCCGTAGTCGGTATTTTGTAAAAGGGGCACCAGCGCGGGGTGTTCCGGCAGTATGCGCGCCAGTGCGGTGGCGGCCACATCCCGTATCAATAGTTCCTTGCTTGCTGTGCCTCGGGCAAGAATGGACACAAGGCGCTCCATGTCGCCTTGAAAAGTGGGGTGAGGTATGAAGAATCCGTCAACAGCGTCCAGATACGAGACGGCAGCTGCGACCCGCACCAACTCATCGGAATGATGCAATGAGACCGCTAGAAGCCTGAGAAGCGACTGCGCGTCACGGATCTCGAAAAATTGGACAGTATATTTCGTTTGCAGCTCGGAGATTGGTTTGGCATAAATCGGTTGGCCGATGAGAGTACCGCTTATCGTTCCGGGGGAGAGTGCGTTTTCCTTTTCAATCTCATTGATGAGCTCAGTGAGCAGCAGATTTTCGGGTGACACTTCTATGCCCATCTTTGCCACATCTGGTGGGATGCCGAGCGATTCGAGGTCTTCAGGTGGAACGCTTTCAGGATCCGGCGGGCGTTTCCTGTAGCGAGCCAGGATATGCGTTGGCTTAAACAGTATGCCTGCATAGAGCAGAAAGGCGGCCTGCGATTGGGCAGCAATGTCATTATCCATGCTGAAAGCATCTGGTATTCGGAGCGGCTTATCGACAACTGTGGAATAAGGCATGGTTTCTCCTTCGGGCAGGTGGTTTTTTGTTACACCTATTCGATCACATCGCTTTTAATTCTAGGACAGCCTGCCTCGTTATGCTTCATTCAGGGAAAGCGGTTCGGCGGGGCAGAGTGCCCAATGATGTGGGATGAAAATGACTTCCGCGCGGGAATGATAACGAACTCGTCTCTCGAACTCATTCGATTAGTCCCTCTTGAAATCCGCGCACTCGTCCTTATTTCTTTCCTTATTCATGAGTTCGCCTATACTTATCCATATCGGCATTTTTCCAGGAAGATTTTCATGAACAACGTGCTGCGGTCTCTGATATTGCTTCTGGTGCTCAGCCTGAGTGGTTGTGGATACAATACCTTGCAGTCTACGGATGAGCAGATCAAGGCAAGCTGGGGTGAAGTGCTGAACCAGTATCAACGCCGTGCTGACCTCATCCCCAATCTGGTGAATGTTGTAAAAGGTTTTGCTGCTCAGGAGAAAGAAGTGCTGCTGGGCGTAACCAACGCGCGTTCCAGGGTGGGCAGCATCCAGGCCACGCCCGAGCTTTTCAATGACCCGGAGGCATTTGCGAAGTTTCAGAGTGCCCAAGGGGAATTGTCGAGTGCTCTGTCGCGTTTGCTGGTTGTAGTGGAGAAATACCCGGAACTGAAATCAAATGCCAACTTCCGGGAATTGCAGGCGCAACTGGAAGGCACGGAGAATCGTATTGCCGTGGCCCGTAACCGTTACATCAAGGCGGTTCAGGAATACAACATCGTAGTGCGCTCCTTCCCCACCAACCTTACCGCGATGGTGTTCGGCTACAAGGTGAAGCCCAGCCTCACGGTTGATGACGAGAAAGCGATTTCAACCGCGCCCAAGGTGGATTTCAGCAAGCCCTAGGCGGAAGAGGCGTTTGCTGATCTTGGAGCTTGAAATTGGACTCCACCCATCCTACTCGCGACACCAGCCGGAAATGGCAAGGGCTTACATATGATTCATGCCGGGAAAAAAATCCTCGTATTCATCGCTCTGCTTATTTCAGCCTC
Organism: Nitrosospira sp. CT; assembly: GCF_059489795.1. NCBI lineage: Bacteria > Pseudomonadati > Pseudomonadota > Betaproteobacteria > Nitrosomonadales > Nitrosomonadaceae > Nitrosospira > Nitrosospira sp. CT. Next base: position 69,275 of record NZ_JCAHZJ010000030.1, on the reverse strand, counting down.
CCTGTCGATGGCGGATGCCGCGATTCCGCCTCTCAAAGCCCGTGTTACCGATCTTACCGGTACACTTTCTACAAACGAAGCTACCCAACTTGAGCAGAAGCTCGCCGCATTTGAAGCCAGGAAAGGCAGCCAGGTTGCCGTATTGATCGTTCCCACCACCCAGCCTGAAACCATCGAACAGTATTCAATTCGGGTAGTGGATGCCTGGAAGCTGGGACGCAAGGGTATTGATGACGGTGTTCTGCTGCTGGTTGCAAAGCAGGATAGAACTGTGCGCGTGGAAGTGGGCTATGGTCTGGAGGGCGTGCTTCCGGACGCCGTGGCGAAGCGGATAACCGACGAGATCATCGTGCCGGAATTCAGACAGGGCCGATTTGCGTCAGGCATAAATGCCGGTGTCGATCGAATAATAGGGGTAGTCGAAGGAGAGTCCTTACCGCCACCTCCCGCCCGTTCCGCACACGGCGGCGATTCTTCTGCTGCCGCCGATATTCTGGTGAATAATATTATTTTTGTCTTTATCCTGCTCTTCATTGCGGCCAAGGTATTTCAGTCCATTTTCGGCCGCTTTCTCGGTGCGACGCTGATGAGCGCAGTGGCAGCCATTATCGTCTGGCTGGTATTTGCTTCGATATTACTTGCCTTGATCGCCGCTGCCTTTGCGTTTTTCATCAGCCTGTTCGGCCACGCCGGCAGCGGAATTTACAGAGGAGGGCGCGGCTGGCCGGGTGGCTTTGGTGGTTATGGAGGATGGGGTGGCAGGGGCGGTCCCGGCGGCTTCGGCGGTGGCGGGGGTTTCGGCGGAGGCGGGGGCGGCTTCGGTGGCGGCGGCGCCTCAGGGAGATGGTAGATGGATTTCACGCGAGTACTGCGGCATCTTTTTACAGGACCATTGGCGGTGCGCAAGGCATTTCCCGCTACGGCCCTTACCGCTATCGAACATGCGATCGCACAGTCGGAATTCGGTCATCGGGGAGAAATCCGCTTTGCAGTGGAGGCGGCACTGGATATGCTGCCTCTGGTGAGAGCAACATCGGCACATGATCGGGCTATCGAAGTATTTTCACAGTTGCGCGTGTGGGATACCGAGCATAACAACGGTGTCCTGATTTACCTGCTTCTGGCCGATCACAATGTCGAAATCGTTGCTGACCGGGGCATCGACGCGAAGGTCGGCCATGAAAAGTGGGAAACCATCTGCCGTGAAATGGAAACCCATTTCAGTCAGGGGAAGTTTGAATCCGGGGTCATCAGTGGAATCCAGTCAGTAGGTTGTCATTTGCAGGAGCATTTCCCGGTCGGGCGGGAAAGTGGGGAAAATGAACTGTCCAACAGACCAGTTATCCTGTAGGCATTACGGCCGATAATTCCACAATAGCCTTCGATGTACCCCTAAATTCCCCTAGATTCACTCAGTGCCCCTTGTGTGCGCCAATGAGATGAAGAGAATCCTCGATGCTCTGGTTGTGCAGGTGCCACTGGCGTATCACCGCCATGATCACGGCTACGAACAGGCCGAACAGAATAATCACCGTATACACATGCACGTCAAAGCTCACCAGCAACGCATACAGTCCCAGCATAGTGAGAATACTCAGATTCTCGTTGAAATTCTGGACAGCAATAGAGTGACCGGCGCCCATCAGGATGTGGCCGCGGTGTTGCAGCAGTGCATTCATTGGCACGACAAAAAATCCGGCAAGTCCGCCAATCAGCATGAGAAGCGGAATCGCAATCCACAACTCGCGGGCAAAAATCATTGCCATTACCACAATGCCCATGGCAATGCCCAGAGGAATCACCTTCACGGATTGCCGGAGTGACACTATTCGTGCTGCAAGGACTGCGCCTATGGCAATGCCGACGGCGACTACGCCCTGGAGTTGCGCCGCCTTGCTCAAGGGATAACCGAGGGCAACATCTGCCCATTTCAGCACGATGAATTGCAGCGTTGCACCCGCGCCCCAGAAAAGGGTCGTTACCGCCAGTGAAATCTGCCCCAGCTTGTCTGCCCACAGTAGCCTCATGCAGTGGCCGAATTCATGCACGAGAAACATTGGATTTTTCCTGAGAATGCGGTGATCGACTCCCGTGTTGGGGATATAAAGATTGAAGATGGCAGCAGCAGTATAAAATATGGCGATGAGCAGTATGCTTGCTTCCGGTACAGTGTCCACGCCGGTATCGATCAGGGGAAAATCGAACGACAGCAGGACAGCGGAGATGGCTGGCGAGATCAGCAAGCCGCCCAACACTGTGCCCAGTATGATGGAGGCCACGGTCAAGCCTTCGATCCAGCCATTGGCGATGACGAGTTTTTCGGGCGGCAGCAGTTCAGTCAGTATCCCGTATTTTGCGGGGGAATAGGCGGCCGCGCCAAGCCCGACTACCGCGTAGGCGGCAAGCGCGAAGTACTGGTGCATGGCCAGGAAAAGCAGGCTGCAGCCCACAATCTTGATCGCATTGCTGATGAACATGACGCGGCCCTTGGCCATGGAATCCGCGAAGGCTCCGACGAAAGGCGCGAGGATCACGTAAAAGAGAACAAACACAAACTTGAGCATCGGGGTGAGATAAGCGGGTGCGTGCAACTCCACCAAAAGGGCAATGGCAACAACCAATAGCGCATTGTCGGCTAGCGAAGAAAAAAACTGGGCCGCCATAATGGTATAAAATCCGCGTTTCAAGCGTTTTCTCCTAGAACTTGACCTTCTTTTTAACGATGAGGCGTGGCATTATACAACGGTCGTCGGACCCTCTCCTGATGGAAAATTTCAAACCTTTGATGCTGCCCAAAAAAATACCTGGTCTGGAGCACTCATAACAACTCTCGTTCCCGCAAAATCCCTTCAAAGAAAATCTTCAAGAAAAACTTCCGGATATCCCTGAATTACCATGTCGCGTCCCATTCAAGCGTTGATTGATCCCGCCGCGCTCGAGCACAACCTGGCTATCGTTCGTCGGCATGCGCCGCGTTCACGCGTGATGGCGGTCATCAAGGCGGATGCATACGGTCACGGGTTGTTGCGCGCTGCCGAGGCCCTGGCGGAGGCAGAAGGATTTGCCCTGCTCGAACTGGATGCTGCCGTGCGTTTAAGAGAGGCGGGCTATCGCCAGACGATCCTGTTGCTAGAAGGTTTTTTCGACGTAGACGAACTGCGCTGGATCGAGCAATGCCATTTAAGTACCGTGGTGCATCACCCTGAGCAGCTTGCCATGCTGGAGGCGGTTCGACGGCGTGCAACGCTGGATGTATTTCTGAAGCTCAATAGCGGCATGAACCGGCTCGGATTTACACCCCAGGAATTTCCCGCTGCGCTGGAGCGCCTCAAGGCGAATCCCGCGGTGCGGCAAATCACCCTCATGACCCATTTTGCATGTGCCGACGAATCGGATAGAAACGACAGCATCACAGCGCAACTGCAATGTTTCAACCTGGCTTCGGGAGGGAGAAATATGCCTCGTTCGCTCGCGAATTCTGCCGCCATTCTTCGTTTTCCCGAAGCACATGCTGACTGGGTGCGTCCCGGCATCATGCTTTATGGTTCCTCACCGCTTGCTCACACAACCGCAGAGCAACTGGGTTTGCAACCCGCCATGACTGTATCGAGCAGAATTATCTCCGTGCAAACACTCAGGCCAAGCGACGGCGCGGGTTACGGGTACGCTTTCCGGGCTGACCGATCGATGCGAGTGGGCATTGTTGCAGGGGGCTATGCTGATGGCTATCCCCGCCATGCTCCTACCGGTACCCCGGTGCTTGTAAAGGGAAGACGAACACGGGTTGTGGGACGCATCTCCATGGACATGCTGCATGTGGACCTGAGCGAGATCGAAGATGCGGGCGTAGGCAGCGCGGTAACGCTATGGGGGAGGGGCATGCCGGTTGATGAGGTTGCGCAGGCCGCTGGTACACTGGGCTATGAACTGTTGTGCGCGATCGCGCCGAGAATGCAAAGGGTAACGTAAGCAGGAAGCACTTTGGAAGCGCATTGTCGGGCGGAGCCCGACAATGCGATCGTCGAGCAATGGATCTACTCCATCCCATTCGCGCGTTTGCAGACAGATAGCTCAAAGATGCTTTCAGACACAAAAAAGGCAGCCTTGGCTGCCTTTTTTGTACTCCGGAGCGATGCGCTGCCGGGTAAAGGGAATGGGAGAATAAAGCTTATGGGAAGAAGCTTACTCGACTTTCGCCTTCGAGCGCAGATCGTTGACCGAGGCCGCAAACTGACGCTGCAACACGCGCTGGGCCAGGTTTTGTTTTATTTCCTCGAATGGGGGAATTTTCAGGGGTCGCACATCATCCAGACGGATCACATGCCAACCGAAGGGGGTTTTTACCGGCTGATCGGTGAGTTGGCCCTTGCGCAGCTTGGTCAAAGCCTCGGCAAAAGGTTGAACATAGCTTGCAGCCGGGCTCCAGTCCAGTTCGCCACCCTTGCTCTTGCTGCCCGTATCCAGGGATTTTTCCTCGGCAAGTTTGTCAAACTTTGTGCCTTTTTTTAACTTGGCGATAATGTCTTTGGCTTCTTCTTCTGTAGCCACCAGAATATGATGCGCCTTGTATTCCTTATCCCCCATCTGCGTCTTTACCGTTTCATATTCCTTATGCAGCTCTTCGTCGCTTACCGGGTGGTTCTTTATGTAATCGATCTGGTACGCTCTGACCATCGCTGTCTGGCGAGCCATGTCGAGCTGGGTGACAAAGTCAGGATCCCTGTCCAGTCCCTTCTTCTTCGCTTCCTGGGCGATTACCTCTTCAGTGATGAGATCCTCGCGCAAAGCTTTCCTCGCCTCCGGCGTATCCGGCTGCCCCTGGCCAGCGCGCGCCTTCATTATGAATTCGAGGCGCGATTGAGGAATCGGCGTACCGTTCACCTTTGCCATGGTTGAGCCGGTCTGGGCCTGAACGGCCGTCGCGGCGATCACTCCGGAGATACCCAGTGCCGCAAGTCGAGTAAATTTCATAAAATGCATGAAGGTTCCTTCTCAGTGGATCGAATCAAATTCCTCGGGAGTATACGCTTTTACACTTAAGGCGTGAATATTCTTGTGCATCATCTCGCGCAGGGCATCGTAAACCAGCCGGTGCCGCGCCAGGGCCGACTTGCTGATGAATTGATGTGAGACGATGGTAAGTAAATAGTGGCCACCCCCTGCTTTGGCGCCTTTATGTCCCGCATGGCGTGCGCTTTCGTCCGCAATCCGGATTACTGTAGGCTCCAGAGCAGCGAGCTTCTGCTTCATCAATTCGATAGTGTTCATCCGGCCTCTGGTGAGGTTATGCCGGTAAAACCTTCTTGAATGGCTTCACCATCACTTTTGCATAGACGCCCGAAATGGCGTAGGGATCCGCTTCCGCCCAAGCCTGGGCTGCTTCGAGCGACTCGAATTCGGCTACGATCAGGCTCCCGGAAAATCCTGCCGGCCCGGGATCGGGGCTGTCAATCGCGGGATATGGACCGGCTAAAACAAGGCGCCCGTCTTCCTGCAACGCTTTGAGGCGTTCGAGATGCGCAGGACGCACCGCCATTCTCTTTTCAAGACTGTCGGGCACATCCTCGCCACTTATTGCATATAGCATCATGCCTCTTTATCCTCGTCAGTCACCATGTATTTCCCCAGCATCAATCCCTGCAATACGACAAAAACCAGTATGAAGCCCATAAAGCCGAACAGCTTGAAGTCAACCCAGGTTTCAGTAGAGAAATTGAAGGCGACATAGAGGTTGGCGGCGCCCATAAATGCAAAAAACGCTGCCCAGCTCGCGTTCACCCGGACCCAAACCGCTTCCGGCAGGGTGAGCTGTTCTTTCATCATCGTCCGGATAAAATTTTTCTTGAAAACCGTCTGGGCTATCAACAGTGCGGCCGCGAACAGCCAGTAGAGCACGGATGGTTTCCATTTGATGAATGTTTCATCCTGCAGAATAAGTGTTGCGCTGCCGAAGACGACTATGAGAACCAGACTGACCCACAGCATGGTATCGACTTTGCCATGGCGGAACCATACCCAGCCGATCTGCACAAAAGTGGCGCCAATCGCTACAGCAGTGGCGGCATAGATGCCATAAATCTTGAAAGTGATGAAAAACAGGATTACCGGAAAGAGATCAAAAAGAAATTTCATCGCGATGGAGTTTGAGCGGACACAGTTATTTGAGAGTGCGGGGCGCAATTGGCAAAGCGCATTGCGTCCCATTTACTTCCCTTGCTGCCCGTTTATTCAGTCTTCGAAGCATCTCGATCGAGTTTGAGGGAAGCGGAATTGATGCAGTAGCGCAGTCCGGTCGGAGCAGGGCCATCCTCGAATAGGTGACCGAGGTGCGCGTCACAGCGGGCGCACAACACTTCTACCCGCCGCATGAAATGGCTGTTATCTTCCTGGTTGACGACATTTTCCGATCGGGCAGGCTGCCAGAAAGAAGGCCATCCCGTACCGGAATCGAATTTGGTCTCCGAGTCAAACAAGGGAGCGCCGCAGCAGGCGCAACGATACACGCCCTGATCGTGGCAGTTCCAGTATTCCCCTGTGAACGCCCGCTCTGTCCCTTTTTCGCGGCATACATGATACTGCTGCGGGGTCAGCTGGTTTTTCCATTCCTGCTCGGATTTGACAAGCTTGTCGCTCATGATTCCTCTTCCGGAAAAAATTGATGCTCCTGAATAAGATGATGAACACTCTCAATGCAGATGTATGGGCGCTACTTCACCTTCTTCCGGGAATTCTGCATGCACGATTTCGCCATCCGCATTGGGAAACAGCGGTCCCCCGCATTCTTCGCAGTACTCCATAAGAAAATGCTCTTGCAGCAGAATGGTTTGTGTCACTCCGCATTCCCGCAGCGCTGCCTCGATCTGAGCGACGCTATCTGTATTTTCATCCTCATCCCCTACCAGTCCCCAGATGATGCCGTAGAGCACGTTATCCCGATCCTTGAGGGTGAAGCCAATGCGATATTCCTCCAGCCACTGATCATAGAAAGGCGCGATCACTGCACGCAACCTGTCTGGGGAAATACTCAGAGTGGTTTCCAGAAAATCAACCGTGGCACGCACCGAATAGGGGCGAGCTAGGCGGTCCGCCGCGCGCCATGCTGAAAAGAAGCCATCCGGCATCAGCAGTTCAAACGCACAGCCCTGGAATAGCGGCAGCAGCACTGCGGTACCGTGAGTCTGCCATGCGTGCAGTATCTGCTCTTTGGAGAACTGGAGGGTGGAAACGTTGCTGCCCTTGTGCTCGCCCGCGTCCCCCTGCTGCCAGCGGAACATGGGTTTTCCCTGAGGGACTGCGACCCCGCCGAGGAGATAGCGGGTATCAGAAAGAAACCGTCCCGTTTCAGCAAGCTGCTGTGGGTTCATATGCAAATCGCGTTGTCCTGTCACCGCTGCCGACCAGAGTTTGCGAGCCAGTTCATGTGTAAGATGATAGCCTCTTGGCAATTGATCGGGGCTGAAAAGACAATCTGCAAGCGCAAGCCGGGCATCGTCCGCCAACACCTGCACCTGCAACTGCCCGCGAAGTTCGGAAAGCACGGATTCTGCCATTGGTCCCGAGGGAATCGAAAAACGTGACCAGGTGAGCACCGGTACAGCAAACATTAAAACGTCGTAAGTGTGATCCCCTCGCGTGAATATGCTGCATTCTATTGCAGCTTCGATGGCATACATGAATTCACTGTAGCCTCCAGGATCAGCATCATAAAGCTGATCCAGCGCAGCTTCGAGATTCTGATCGTCCCCCGTACGCAGTTGGGCATGTATTTTTGCCGCAAGGCGATTCTCCCAGAAGGCGTCTTCTACGCGACTGCCGGAGGTGGCAAGTCCCGCTGCCAGGCGCACAAGCTCCTGAACCATGCGCGCAGACTTGGTGCGATGAGGGACGCGAAGTTTTTTCATCAAATTGGCGTCCTAGATGGTTAAAGGATTATTTTAACCTAAATCCTGAATTCCCTGATATTTTGAAGCACTTACTGAGTCGGCGAGCAAGCAGTACAAGCTCATATCGGATCAGATGGTCCGGCAGACAGCAAAGCATGGCATAAAGCAGGCTGCGAAGCATAGCCGGAGGCAGGCGAGTACAGTATTCTTCTCCGTCAGGGAATCGCCTCCTACGCCCTCCTGTGCCCTTTCCGGCCCCCTCCGCAGGGTTGCGGAGGGGGTCACTCGCCATCATCAGTTCCGATACGCTTCCTCAAAACCTTTCACGAACAGGCCCCCACGGAAGGAAGGGACACAAGGTCGCGTCACAGCTACAAGCTCCGGATGCCGGATTGCAATTGCAAAACAGTGTGCATCCCGGTCCGAGATCTATCGTTCGCATCATTTGCGGAATCACCGTTGTGCCATTCATGGAACCCTGCCTGCTCTTGAAATAATTCCCGGTTGTTTTGTAAACTGATGACTCCGCGCTAAATCCTGGTATGTTCATGATTTATCTCCTTTCAACCAGTGCAGCGATATTTCCTAAAGCTCCCCCAATACCGCATGAATTGCCCGTATGGCACCATGTTCCGATCTACAGATACAGATGTCGGTTGCAGCATCACAGTCGCATGTCCATTCCTGCAGCTTTATGCGTTGAGGGATAATTGATCCCTCAACCCGATGCATTGGCCCGGGCAACCGCCGAGCGATAGTATTTGTGCGCCGAAGCGAGGCCTCAGCAGTAAATCCTGGCATATTCATTTCACACCTCCTTCTTTGGAAAATCAACGTTCATAATACGGAGAGATCTTGGTGACGAGGAAAGGAAACTCCTCGGTCACGTCCACGCGCACAAAGTACTTATCGGTAAAATCGGTGTTGCGGTTGGTATAGGAGAAAATGACCTCGACGATGTTGCGTCCGCTGCTTAAAGCGGAGGGGCGCACTTCCACGCCCGTCAGGGAATGATCTTCCGCGAACTCTTCCGCCGCCTTGGCATAAATGGCGGGATAGCGCATGGCAAGGTAGTTCAACGCCCGATGTTCATCCGTAGCGCCTGCGTTATCGGTCATGTGCATGATCCGGTCAAACAACTCCCCGGCAGCGGGATCGAATCGCTCCTTGGCCATTTTCTCCGGTTTCGGGATTGCCTTGATCAATTCATTTCGCCCAAAGGAATAGATCTGATCGAATACCACTACCGGCACCATCAGCCCGTTACACATCTCCGGCGGAGCAATGGGACCGCGCATTCCGATGACCACATCGATATCCTGGGGGGCAGGAGCGGGCCGGATGGCATCAATCAACATACCGACATCAGCAGGATCGCGTGGAACCAGAAGATAGGTTTCCAGTCCCTGTACCGTCAGCACCCAGCATAGTTGCCGCACCAGATACCGGTTCTGCCGCTGGGACAGGACTTCATGGAAGGCCTGCTGATCGGTTTTGCCAGCGGTTTCCGCACGCCCGGTAGCCTGCGCAAATTCTTTTTCCACACTCAGATTAGGAAAGCGCGCCTCCACTCGTCCTATGGCATAAACAAAGGCATTCATGCCGCCATTCGCATTCATGCCTTCGGTTCTACCCGGACTTTGGCTCATGCGAGCTCCGTTACAACCGCAGCCTCCTCCCATCTGGGGAGAGACCATTGCGTTCGAGGCCGAATCAGGCCTTGCCTGAATCGGTTGGCCTGTTGGGCTTTCGACAGGCTCTGCCATCGCAGTTTGTTCGTTCATATTGCTCCTCCCTTAACTTGATAGTGCCAACAGCGTTAAAAAGCTGAAAATCTCCTCTAAAATGACACTTAATTCTCTTATCATGCTCTTACTTCCGGCTGCGGGGTGTAAAAGCGAGCCAGCGATTGAGGGCAGCCGTCCGCCGTTCGCAGCCTCCGCAAGGTTTCATTCGAAAATAAGTGGTGGCGCGCTTGATCGCATCACCGAGCCCGATCTCCTCATCAGTAATGAAACCGGGCAGGCGCACGCGGTGAGCGGCCTGCTTGCCTATATCTGCAACGCTTTCACGTTTAACCGGGTTTTTATCGCTTCCGCCATTTGTATTTCTTTCGCTCCCGTTCCTGCGACCCGGATTTACGTTGATATCATTTTCAGTCATGCTGTTTGTCTCCTCGTATTTACCGCAGACAGTATCTGCCAGGCCGACTCGGCATCCAGCAGGGGTGGAACCACCGAACCCCGCCGCGGGTGATGGAGTTGCATGTGACCGCCTCCGGTTCCCATCATGGTTGCTTGCCGAAAGTTTTGAGGTTGGCGCATGAGGGCGAGCTTGATCTGGGTCGCCGTGGCATCAGGAAACTGTGACCACAGCAGCGCAATGGCGCCGGTGACAAAAGGCACAGCTACACTTGTACCGCCCATAGTGAGGGTTCGTCCCTCAGCGCCAAGGCCGGTGATGTTGTCGCCGGGCGCGCTCAACCCGCGCGTTCCGATCGTGCTGCCGAGATTGGACTCGTTGATCGGATAGCCACGCAAATCGCAAGCCACGACCGGAATAACCCAGCGATGGCGAGTAATGACCGAACTGCCCAGCATGCCCTGGTTGCCTGCTGCAGCAGCAATCAGTACACCGCGGCTCAGCGCCTGGTTGAATGCTTCATCCAGCAGCTTCTCTTCTCTCGTCGAGGGCTGTGCCAAGGCCAGGCTCAGGTTGATAACGCGCGCACCCGCATTGATGCAGTCACAAATCGCCGCTGCCAGTTCTTGCGGAGTGGCACTGGGCATGTGCTCGCGTCCAGCGGTACTTTCACTGAAAATCGGGCGGATAAGGAGCGTACAGTCGGGACAAATGGCAGGCGCAGGAGAAGTGTGCCTGGCCGCGAGGATGCCGGCGATGAAGGTTCCATGCAGGCAGGCGCTGCTATTGGTCCTGGTACAGCTCGCCCCGTTATTTCCGGATATCTCCTGAAGATGTCCGTTTGCCAGATCCGCATGACTGATGGCGACAGGGCCGTCGATGAGTCCGATCCTGATATCGGGACTGCCGCTGGTACGCTGCATCAACCCGGTGAGCTTGACGAGTTCGGTAGGGCGCAACACTTTCTCCTGAATCTAAAGTTATAACCTTCCACGCAGGGCGAAGACAGCTTGAGCCAGGAAAGTACTCACCCACTCTCGCCTGTTTTATGTTTAGCACACCTCATGCCGCAAGCAAGCTCAACCAGATCCCTAAATGCGGGCAGGTTTAGCAGGAATAAAGACCGGGGAAATTTTTATCCGAAGTGGAAGCGAGAAGGGGATTTGGCGGTCTATTGATCCACCCAGAAAATACTATGAATCTCGTCATTCCGGGTCTGATCTGGAATCCAGCAAACCGGAATCCAGCCCAGACCCGTAATGGCATGCTTTGAATGTCACTGGATACCGGCTTCAGCCGGTATGACGTTTGTACTGTTTGCTCGCCGACTCAATAAAAACAGCGACTGCAAACAAGATTCGACAGGTGACAGCGGCTGGATGTTACCCGCACCGGGTACTCGCAGCCATTTGGATCCAAAAATATGGAAACTGCCAGCATTATCTCAAGTTGTCCCTGCGGGATCGGGCACATCTCTTCCGTGGGCGAGATGGTACAGCACCGGTAGTACCAGCAGTGTCAGGGCCGTGGATGACAGAATTCCTCCAATGACCACCGTTGCCAGCGGCCGCTGCACTTCCGCCCCGATACTTGTAGCCAAGGCCATGGGAACAAACCCGAGGGCAGCCACCAGGGCTGTCATCAATACCGGGCGCAATCTCGCGAGTGCTCCTTCCTTGATGGCATCTTCCAGTGACCGGCCTTGCGCGCGCAAGTCCCGTATGAATGACAGCATCACGAGGCCGTTCAGCACGGCGACACCAGACAGAGCAATGAACCCGACCGCGGCGGAAATGGACAGGGGGATGCCCCGCAACCACAATGCCACTATACCGCCACTGAAGGCAAAGGGAACCCCCGTGAACATCAACCACCCGTCCCGAAAATTGCCGAACATGGCATAAAGCAGCATCAGGATCAGCCCAAGCGCCAGGGGAATGGCTATTTGCAACCGCTTCGCCGCAGAAACCAGTTGCTCGAACTGTCCACCCCAGGTAAGCCAATATCCGGAAGGAACGGGCACTTGCTCCACCACCCGTGCTTCCGCTTCTTCGACAAAGGAACCAAGATCCCTACCTCGTACATTTGCGGTAACGACAGCCCGGCGCTTGCCGTTTTCCCGGCTCACCTGGTTGAGTCCCTGGAGAACTTTGATATCGGCGACTTCGCCGAGGGTAACGTAGGTCATGCCGACGGGCGCTTGGGCTTGCGGATTTCCGGTTGGTGTCTGGTTTTGCGGATTCCCGGTTGCCGATCCTCTCACTGGAATTCCGACGGGCAATCGCCGGAGTGCATCCGGATCAGTCCGCAACTGTTCCGGTAGCCGCACCTGCAGCTCGAAGCGGCGATCGCCCTCGAAAATGGTTCCGGCGTTTTTTCCACCAATGGCAACCGCTACTGCATCCTGGATATCCGCGACATTCAATCCGTAACGGGCAAGCTTTACACGGTCAGGCTGAACGGTCAGCACCGGCAAGCCGGTAAGTTGCTCGATTTTTACATCCGCCGCGCCGGGAACGGTTTTGAGTAGATGCTCGACCTGGTCTGCCACCCTGAACAGCGTCTCCATGTCATCACCGAATACCTTTACCGCGACGTCCGCTCGCACACCGGACAACAACTCATTGAATCGCATCTGGATGGGCTGGGTGAATTCATAATTGTTGCCCGGTATCTGGCCTACCGCTTGCTCCAGTGCAGCGATAAGATCTGCCTTCGTGGAATATTGTTTCCGCCATTGCGACTGGGGTTTCAGCATGACGAAGATGTCCGCCACGTTCGGCGGCATGGGATCGGTTGCAATTTCGGCAGTTCCGATCTTGGTGAAAACACGGTCCACCTCGGGAAATGCCTTGATTGATTCCTCCAGTTCATGTTGCATCTCGATGGCCGTGGTCAGGCTGGTGCCGGGGATGCGGATTGCGTGCAGCGCGATATCGCCCTCATTGAGGCTGGGTACGAACTCCGTCCCCATTTTTGTGGTCAGCAGGCCGCTCAACACAACAATCACAACGGCGGTGGTAACGGTGAGGCCCTGGTTCCTCATTACGGCGTCGAGAACCGGCAGGTAGGCTTTCTTCGCCCACGCAACCACCGCGCTTTCCTTTTCTGTCACTTTTCCCGTCAGAAAGAGTGCAATCGCCGCCGGGACAAACGTTATGGAAAGAATCATCGCACCTAGCAGGGCAGTTAATACCGTGTAGGCCATTGGGTGGAACATTTTCCCTTCCACCCCTGAAAGTGTGAAGACCGGAAGATAAACCACCATGATGATGAGCTCGCCATAGATGAGCACACGCCGCGCTTCCCTGGTCGCGTCGAATACCACTGCAAGACGCTCGTTCAATGAGAGTTCCCGCCCGAGCCGTGCCTGCTCATGAGCCAGCCGCCGCATGCTGTTTTCCACGATGACGATCGCGCCGTCCACGATGAGGCCGAAATCGAGCGCCCCCAGGCTCATCAGATTGGCGCTGACCTCATTGGCTACCATTCCGGTAAAGGTGAACAGCATCGAGAGTGGAATCACGAGCGAAGTGATGACGGCCGCACGCAGGTTGCCAAGGAAAAGGAACAGCACGACGATGACCAGTATCGCGCCTTCGAGCAGGTTGGTGGCAACAGTCCTGATCGTCTTGTCCACGAGCGTTGTCCGATCATAGACGGCGATCGCCTCGACACCTTTCGGCAGATTCCGGTTGATTTCGGCAAGTTTTTCTGCGACGGCCTGGGAAACGACACGGCTATTTTCCCCGATCAGCATGTGGGCGGTGCCGATGACAGTCTCCTGCCCATTTTGCGTCGCGGCCCCCGTGCGCAATTCCCGTCCTATCAGGACATCGGCCACATCCTTGATGCGTATGGGAATCCCCAACCGGGATCCAAGGGTGATGTTCCCGATCTCTTTCAGGTTTGCCACCTGTCCCGGCACTCGCACCAAGTACTGTTCGCCGCTTTTCTCGATATATCCGGCGCCGACATTGAGGTTATTGACGCGCAATGCGACGATGACGTCATTCAGTGTCAATCCGAAAGAGATCAGCTTTTCGGGGTAGGGCGCGACATGGAATTGCTTGACGAAACCCCCGACGGCGTTTACTTCCGTGACGCCCGGTACCATGCGCAGCTGCGGGCGGATGATCCAATCCTGGATTTCCCGCAGGTCGGTGATGCTGTATGGCGACCCGTCAGGCTTTTGCGCACCCTCTCTTGCATTGACGGACCACATGAAAATCTCGCCCAGGCCGGTTGAGATCGGTCCCATGGTCGTTTCCACATCAATCGGTAAACGCTCTTTGGCTTCCTGCAGCCTCTGGTCGATCAACTGGCGGGCGAGGTAGATATCCGTGCCGTCCTCAAAAATAACCGTAACCTGCGAGAGGCCGTAGCGGGAAAGCGAACGGGTGTACGCGAGATTGGGGAGTCCCGCCATGATCATCTCGATCGGGAAAGTGACGCGTTGTTCAACCTCGATCGGGGTATACCCGGTTGCCCGTGTATTGATCTGTACCTGCACGTTGGTTATGTCGGGCACGGCGTCGATGGGGAGCTTCTGGTAGCTATGGATTCCCACGACCCCCATCGTCAGCACGGCCATCAGGACCAGCACGCGTCGCTGAATGGAGAGTTCGAGGATGCGCTCAATCATGATGCCGGTGAAACTGATCTATTTGATCAAGAGGGATGGAACCCTTACGTGACCTGCCTGACCCGGATCTAGTGTTCATGGGTAGCCCCCGATTTACCCAGCTCGGCTTTGATCGCAAAGCTGTTGCCTGCCGCGTATTGCTCTCCTGCCTGCAAGCCATCGAGAACCTCGATCATCTTGCCGTCGCTACGCCCCAGTTCCAGCGGCCGCGCTTCGAAATATTCACCATAACGCCCGAATACTACAGTCGAGTCATGAAGTGTCTGGAGCGCGTCGGCAGATACGGCAACAGGTACGGGAATTTCTGCAGCCACCATTTCGGCAGTTACGAACATCCCGGGGCGCCATTTTCCCTCCCTGTTTTGCAGGGCGAGCCGCGCCGTGGCGGTACGGGTCTGGCCGCCGATCAGCGTGGTGATGTAGATAACAACGCCTTCCCCCTCTACATCCGACGCCGTTGCCCTGACGGTTGCCTTTTGCCCAACCTTGACTACATCCAGATCTTTTGGATAAACCGTGATGCCGGCCCACACCGTCGAAACATCGGCAATAACAAAAATATGTTCATCTTCCTTCAGCGTCTGGCCGAGGGCGACAGTCTTGTCGATGATTAGCCCGGATATCGGTGCCCGGACTTCGTAGCGGGCCAGATTGCCGGAAGAAGCCGCTTCCGGCTGTACGCCAAGCGACTGCAGCTTGACCGCAGCCAGGTCCAGTGCAATCTCCGCCTCATTCAGCAGTTCCTGGGCGACGAGGTAGTCCTGCTTGGCGGAGATTTTTTCTTCCCAGAGCTGCCGTTCGCGCTTGTAGGTGGTCTGCGCCAGCGCCAGCCGTTTCCTGGCTACCCGATACTGACTACGCAGTTCTGCCAGCATCTGGCTCTCTATCACCACAAGAATCTCTCCTTTCTGCACCTGCTGGCCGTGGTGGCGCTTCACGGCTGTGACTATTCCCGGCAGGCGGGGTACCACCTGCACGATGGTATGCTCGTTGAAGATGATCTCGCCAGGCAGCTTGAGCATGGGTTTGATGATGGCAGGTCCCGCGGTGCGTATTTCGATGCCGGCGCCTTTCAGCATCTCGTCCGGCATTTCCACCCTGGCCTCGACCTGGTTGTATTCCCAATGGATTGTCTTGCCTTTCCATTGAACGGCAATCACGGCATCAAATGAATGAGGTTCTTTTACTATCTGATCGCTCACCAGGTAATCAGCCTCAGGCGTGAATTTGAATACCTGCGCGGGCGCCCCAAGGCGCGACAGCGTCATGGTGACCTTGGCGGCGGTAGGCGGGAGGGGCTTGCTCTTTTCATATAGATAGAGCCTGAAGCGTGGCGGCACGTTAGCCTCAAAAATAGTTACCTCCAGGCCAAAGCCGTCTGTTCCATCTCCGCTAAAAAGCTTTCCGCCTTTTGGCCCCTCCTGATAGTTCGATGATGCCTTGCCTTCGACCGCAGGTGCTTCATGAGTAGGATAGGCTGCGGAATCCCCGGAGATGGATTGCGAAATCTTGTCGGAGCTGAGTATCAACCCGCCAAGTGCAATTCCTATGGCGATTACGGCAATGATCGGAAACAGTCTCTTCCTGTTATTCACTTCTACTCCTTATCATCCGTAAAATCGGTATAGGCCGGTTCATCGGTGCCCTGTCTGGCAACGCCATCAAGAGGTGCCGCAATCAAACGTTCGATTTCATTGACAAGGCGATGGTAATTGGCGAGCGCACGCACATACAAAACCTGGTTCTGAAACAGGGTGCGCTGTGCGTCGAGCACTTCAAGAAAGCCGAATTTGCCGAGTTCATAACCCTTGTTCGTCACATCGAAAGCACTTCGGGCCGCAGGCAATATCTCCCCGCGCAATATCGATATCTCGTTCTCGGCTGCGGCCAACGATTCGTAGGCCTGTACCAGCTCTGCCTTGAGGAGCAAGTCTGTCGCGGCTTGTTCATCTTGTGCCTTATCCAGGCGTTGATGGGCTTCCCGCAGATTTCCCTGGTTCCGGTCGAATAATTGCAGCGGCATGGAGACGCCTACGACTGCAGTCGTTCCCCCTGATTCCCAATGCTTGATCATGCCGCCCATAAGGGTGATATCGGGAATGCGGCGGGATTGCTCCACTTCGAGCAGCGCCTTGCGATGTTCTATGCCTTTTCTGGCACGATCCGCCATGGGATTCGATAAGACTCGCTCGGTCAATGAGGCTAAACCAGGCAGGACGACCATCGATTCCAGGGCTCCCAGCACCTGCCCAAACTCCGGGGTAGTGTCGCCCCATAGCAGTGCGAGGCGTTTGCGCGCCGCCGCCAGTTCCCGTTGCGCCTGTCCCAGAGCAATTCGTGTAGTGAAAAACGCTACTCCCACTTTAGTCTCTTCTATGGGCGGCACTTTTCCCGCCTGCACCCGGCGCTTGACAGTATCCACCACCTGCTGAGCCAGCCGCTGGCTCTCTTCGGCCAGCCGCAACTGCTCCTGCCCCGCCAGCACCTCTGTAAATACGTTCGCTACCCGTGCGACGAGTTCGAGCCGTTTGGTTTCGAAGTCCTTGCCTGCCAGTGCTTGGCCGAGCGACGCAGCATTTACCCGCGCTGCGCGTTTTCCTCCCAGTTCGATCAATTGACTGATGTGAATGATCAAATCCTGCTGCTCGACATTTTGCTTGATGGCTCTTTGTCCGTTTCCAGCTCCCATGTTTCCGGCATTGTCGACGTTCACCGACAACTGAGGGTTGCGCAACAACCCGGCCTGCAACGTAACCCCCTCCAGGGCGCGCATCTCCTTATCGAAGGAGGCCAGTTCGGGGCTGCGCTGAAGTGTGAGTCGCACGGCATCCCGCAGGGTGAGATTGCTCTTGACTCCAGGGCCAGCAGCATCGGGAAAGCGCGCGTTCTCAACAGCGCGGATGCCCGTAAAAGAGCCGTCAGCACCTGCTGACGGTAAGCAGGTCATCGCAAGGACAAGCATGGCTCCCACGCGCACACACTGTCTGGTGATGAACAACACATGGAAGTTCATGAAGATTTCTCCGCGAGTAATCAAGGGAAACGCATAACTGTAGCTGATACATAAATAGCGGTTTCGCCTGGCCTTCGTCCCCCGTTTGCCCTGAGCCCTTCGGCAGGCTCAAGGCATCACTGAGCCAGATCGAAAGGTCGAAGCTGTTCAGGATCCGCGCTTCAAGGGTTCAGGGGTCGAACAGGGGCTGAGCGGAGGTCGAACGGATGCGCAAGACAGCCTTATCGGGGAATCGGCCGTTCTCGGGTTAAACAAGTACCCGGAACAGTTGCCCGAGGGTGCAGGGGTGCAATATAGAAACCATTTACCCTGTGAAAGGCTTGCCGGATAAACCGGAAGGCGCTTGCGTTAATTCAGGCTGTTAATTCAGGCTAACAGGTCTCGAGTTTGGACCAATGTCACGCTCGGACTGCCCGGCGGCCTGGCTTAAGAGATTCTGCGGGGAGGGTGAAGAGGTGAATCGGGGATGGATTCGGGGATAGTGACGGTAACGAATCCTGTTATGACCTCCTCAGCAGTGGAAGCTGCCACCATGAGGGGTGCTGTCAGGAAAAAGGGCTGATATTGCCCGGCGGCATGCAGGCACAGATGGGTCGCGGCATCCAGATGACCTTTGTCGTCATTCAGGGCATGCTGATGGGCTTCGAGGTGAGCCATCGGATCCAGGGATAGAAGGTGATGAGCATGATCAAGCTCATGCGCAAAGACTTCCCCATTAAATGCCCAGCTCAAGGCGTTTGTCATCATGCTGAAGAACAGCATGAGCATGACGAAATGGATACGGTGCCTGGGCATGATTCTGTTCATGGCATAAGAAAAACGGGAAAAGGAATTCTATACCCTTGAAGCCGGTAGTGCCAATGTTTGTTTCGTTTCGCGCACCTGATTCGGCTGTAGTCCCATACTGCTTCTTCCAGCAATAAAATTCTGCTCCACAATCCAATCTTTCTTCTCATTGTGCTCATACCTTTCCTTGACATTCTCTGCTCATGAACTAGGTTTAATAACACAAAATAAAATGATGGTGTCGAACACAGCTATGCATTGGATGATAAAAAAACAAACAGCGCCAGGGGTATCGTTGAGCGGAGATCAGAACTAGAACTGTATGGTGTCCTGTTCGCTAGAACCAGAAAAATTCTACGAATATCAAAATTCTATGGATATCAAATATAGGAGCAAACCGCCATGCCACTTATCGCCCCCGACTACAACACCGCCTTTACCCGCGATGTTCTCGGACGTTACGACTGCAATACCTTTGACGAAGTGCTCGTTACCATAGATCCAAACACCCGTGCCGCTGCCGGATTGCCTGGCCGAGGCGATCTTCGGCCGTTTGATTTCATCATAATTGGCGGGGGTACATTTGGGGCGGCTATTGCTGAACATCTGTGGTTCCGAAGCACTCAGCGCAGTGAGCGTATTCTCGTGCTCGAGGCTGGTCCTTTCCTCCTACCGGAACACGTGCAGAATCTACCAATGCTCGGCCTCGATACCGCTGGCGCCCGCAAGGATCATTCGCTGCAAGGCGAAGTCTGGGGCCTTGCCTGGAATTCAAGTGATCCTTTCGGTTTTCCTGGGCTTGCTTACTGCCTGGGCGGACGCTCGATTTACTGGGGTGGCTGGTCGCCCCGATTGCTTGACGCAGAAATGCCAAAAGACGTTTGGCCAAAAGGTGTGCTCGACGATTTAACGGCAAAGGTTCTGCCAGATGGCCGAAAGGGTTATTTCCGGCAATCAAGCGATCAGATCGGCGTCACAGAGACGAATGATTTCATTTTTGGCGATCTACACCGAGCGATGCGGCAGCAACTGTTCGGAGGTCTCTCCTCGATCCCTGATGTATATGATCTTGCGTTGCTGCCCGACCATCCCGCAGTCTATTATGGCAACACTCCAGTAACAATCGACGAGCTGGCCAAGCTGCTTGGCATCGATAAATTGCCAAGTCCGCCGCCTTCTATCCAGAAGCTCCGCGATGAAGCAAAACTTGAAGCACCGTTGGCCGTGCAGGGACAAGTGGGCCACGCCGGGTTTTTTCCGTTTAACAAATTCAGCGCTGTTCCGCTGCTCATGAAGGCAGCCCGGGAGGCGGCAACCCAAACCCCATTCGATGGAGTAATAAATCGGCTTGATGACGTAAAAAAACGGCTAATGGTCGTGGAACGCTGCCACGTCACGCAACTCAACACTGTCAATACCGAAGGGGGGCGACGCGTGAGCGAGATCGTTACCGAGCGGGGAGTGCTGCCTGTTTCCCCGGACAGCAAAGTTATCATTGCTCTCGGCACAATCGAGAGCGCTCGCCTCGCGCTAACTTCCTTTGGGACGGATGGAAAAATCGGCAGGAATCTGATAGCCCATTTACGCTCGAATGTCGATTTTCGAGTTCCCCGCGCGGCACTGGCAGCGCTGCCGCCGGCAGTGAAAGCCCTCGAAGCGTCGGCGCTTTTTGTAAAAGGCCGACATGAGTTCAAGAAGGCCGATGGTTCCTCAGATGGCTTTGCGCACTTTCATTTCCAGATTACTGCGTCAGGTCTAGGTGCCAGCGGGGCCAATTCTGAAGCTGAGCTGTTTAAGAAAATCCCGGATATTGACCTGTTCGATGCACACAAGAATGCGACTGACACGCATGTCGTCATTACGATTCGCGGCATCGGTGAGATGGGGCCCAAGAACGACAGTGACTTCGGTAGCTCGGTTACGCTTGATCTTGATCCACAACAAAAAGACGAATTTCAGGCACGGCGAGCATTTGTGACCCTCCAGCCCAACTCTCGCGACTACGAACTGTGGGATGCGATGGATAAGGCGTCGGATGAGGTCGCGAAAGTCTTTGCCAACGGTCAGAAAATCGATGTCATCAAGAACGGAAATGTGATTGTGACGAATATTGATGCGAGTTCACTTGCAACGGTTCTGCCATATAAATTCTCTGATCAGGCCGGTCGCGGCCGCCGCGATGGCCTGGGCACGACACATCATGAAGCCGGAACGTTGCGAATGGGAGAGGATCCGAACAAATCGGTGACCGATCCCGATTGCCGTTTTCATAATGTGACAAACACTTATGTCGCTGGACCCGCACTCTTTCCTACCATCGGTTCACCAAACCCGATGCTCACAGGCATTGCCCTGGTCCGCCGGCTAGGAGATCACTTGATGCCGGAACCGCCGCTCGTGGTATCGGAACCAGGTTTCAGGTATCTATTTGACGGGAGCGATGCGCAGTTCGTGAATTGGGAGATGGCTGGAGGAGGCTCGTTCTCCCGGTTTGGTCGCACGATAATTGCCCAGCAGAATGAAAAAGGCATGGGCTTGCTCTTCTACAAGCCAAAACCCTTTGAGGATTTCACGCTGCGCCTCGATTTTCTTCTTCCTCACCCGCGAGGCAATGACAACGATAACTCGGGTGTCTTCGTTCGGTTCCGCGATCCGCGCCTGCCTGATCCTGCTCCCGATCCGGTTGATCCCGCAGACAATGCCGCTTTCGTTGCGGTTCATACTGGGTTTGAAATCCAGATCGATGAAGAAGCACGTGGTGATAAGCGTTTCGGCGAGCCGGATGGTTCATTTTTTGCGAGAACCGGGGCAATTTATAAAATCAAGTCATTGGGGACCGGCGAAGGACAGCAGAATTACCAAAACAACATCTCCCTTGCGGCACGACAATGGCATCACTACGAAATCGAGGTAAAAAAGCAGGATTACGTGGTTCGGCTCAACGGTCAAGAGGTAACCCGGTTTAAGCGTAGCCTCTCCGATACTGCTAGAGGGAATCCACCCAGCGTTGATCCCAATTCAGGGTATATTGGGCTGCAAACACATACAGGCAACGTAGCTTTTGCAAATGTTCGGATCAATGCATAGAGCAGAGAACTCTATCATTTCGAAGGTTTAAAAGTTCTGTCGGTTGGTTTGGTTGCTGGAGCAAGCGGAAAAAGGAGTTTTCAATGTTCCATCAGTAAAGCTCCGACTGAATTCCCTTGATTTGGCTATTGGGTCTTCTTCGCCGCTTTTTATACCGTCAATGACGCCACATGTTGGGATAACAGCTTTACTCTCCATTGTTCCTTTCGTGAAACGCGAACAGAAATTGTGATTGTAAAATTGAGCCGGAAGCGGGCGGTTGGCCGAAGGCCGTTGACAAGGAGAGTTCAACTGCAACGGCTATTCCCTCGGAAATGGGAATAAAGGCAGCGGCACCTGAAACAATTATCCTCGATCCAGCGGAACATTCACGTGCCTGAAGGACACCAGCAACGCCAGATCATATGCAATCTTCAAAGCTCCACAAGCAATTAAGGGAGCGCTCAGAAGCCCACCGGCCAGCAAGGCACCAGCCAAGCTTGGACTCAGGATTGAGGCGAGGCTGCGGGGTACGGTAGTGAAGCTCGCGGCGGCAGCGCGCTCCGGGGGCGTAACTGCAGCCATCACGTATGTAGTCCGTGTGGGCACATCCATCTGAGATAATGCACTTCGTACCAACAATAGCGTCAGCGCGATTTCTACGTTTGGAGCAATCGCCGCAAAAATGAGACACACGTTCGCAGGGATGTGAGTGAAGACCATCGTGTTAAGCAACCCGATCTTGCGCGCAACTACCGGTGCAGCGAGTTGCGATCCGGCTGATAGAAGCCCTGTGCAGAAGAAGAAGGTTCCTGCCTCTCCCGTTGAGAGTCCAAAG
Source organism: Nitrosospira sp. CT (assembly GCF_059489795.1). Classification (NCBI taxonomy): domain Bacteria; kingdom Pseudomonadati; phylum Pseudomonadota; class Betaproteobacteria; order Nitrosomonadales; family Nitrosomonadaceae; genus Nitrosospira; species Nitrosospira sp. CT. Next base: position 46,902 of record NZ_JCAHZJ010000030.1, on the reverse strand, counting down.
CGCTCAAAAAGCCAGAGTGTGAGTAGCGAATTCACCACCAGTCCACCGGCAAATGCATCAACGCTGAACAACATCGCAAGCTTGAAAACGATACTGCGTGACGGACCCAGCGGCGCTGGTAGTGGCCTGGTAGAGATGTCGCCCGCTGGCAGAGTCCGATAGAGCAGCCAAACCAATCCGCCGAGCAGGCCATATAGCACGAACATTGTGCGCAAACCATCAATCAATGGTAGCCCTGCCCATTGCATCAGCCAGGAGGGGATGCCCGCGGCCAAGGCGCCTACAGCCGCGCTTAGCGAACCAGTAAGCGTGTAACGGGCAAACAGAGTGGTGCGTAGGTTGCCCGTTGCCGCCTGTGCCAGACGAGCATGCTCCAGCGGCAAAAACATGCTCACATCGCCCGAACTCGGATTAAGGGTTCCAACAAATGCGACAACGAGGAGTGGCCAAAATGAAGAGACGCTCGCGAAAGCAAGGCCGGTAGCTGTCATTAACAGGGCAGCAAGCAGCAACAGCCGGCGGCTTGACCATCGGTGGCCGATTACCCCGATCGCCAATGTCGCCAGGGCCGATCCTGCGAGGGTGGCCGTACTTAAATAACCTACGTCCAGCTGGCCAAATCCCAGCGCCAGGAGGTACGCAGGCAGAAGCACGACGACATAACCGTCTGCAAAACCACGCAACGCACGAGCGATCAGTAGTGGAGAAGCAGTTTCGGCTACTCCTACAGGCATGAGCAAGCGGGCAAGCGTGCCGATCCGGCCTGTTTCCGCCGACTTAACCTTCTCTACCTGATCCACGGGCACAAGCCTCCCAGGATTGTGTCACCAGGACTATTCTGGATGGTCAGCTTGTTTATTCAATGCGCTCCTGATGGTTTTGGCCAGGTCCTTCGCATCCCCTTTGCCCCAGTAGTGCATGAATAAATAGTGTGGCTTCTCATGCGTCATGTGTTGATGAATTGCTACAATATTTATGCCGCCTGCTCGCATTGTTCTCAAGACAGTCTGCATTTCATCGGCAAGCATGGCGAAATCTCCATCCACCACCGCCTCGCTATCCGTACCTGCAAACGCCGCCCAGGTGTTTATACCCATTTCTTTTCCCACCGGCACCCCATGCATAGTGGCGGGGCGGCCGATGACAACTTTAAACATGCCATCTTTTGAGCTTCCTTTCATTCCCAGGATTTGTTCCAGAGGCTGAGGGGAAATCTTGTTCTCCTGCGGGATTGTCCTGGGAAACTGCGAAGAGGGTACAGGGTGGGCCGCACGGATTGCAGCGACTTTGTCATAGATCTTTTTAACGCCAGCTGCAAGCTTGGCAGAGCTCCCAATGCCACCGATGTGCATGAAATACACCTTGGGTTCATCAAAGAAAAAATGATTGTGCAAGCCAGTCACTTCCAGTCCCGCCTCGAAAGCCGCGCTTATCACCGGATTGACCTCGTCCTCGAACAGCACGGTGTCGCCCATCATTACAACTTGGCCGTTCTGTGCAGGAGCAAAAGCAGCCCATGAGCCTAAGCCCATGAAAGGTGGCATTGGCCATTTGTCTACTTGTATTTTTACATCTGTGCGGGGTTTGGAAACTTTGAAAACATTTTCTTCTTTTGAGTAGGTTCCTTTGAGCCCTGTCAATCGCTCGATTTCGGCTGTATTCATATTGCCGGAAGCGGCATGCGCTGTTGTCACGAACAGCAGTACCGCGATAGCGAGAGCGAGGAGGCGCAGAGAGGGAACAAAAGAGGGCAGGGCAAGGAAAGGCATAACTATCTCCTTAAGCAATAATGGTGGCAGGTCATGATCAACGTATGTATGTTTGGCTGATTGTTCCAGGCAGTATCAGTTCAAGCATCAAGCCAGCCTTCGCGCTCCCAGGCAAACACTGAATTGTTCACTTTGATTGCGGAACACCACTGCTATATATGCAATATGCTCTACACTTTTTGTAATGTATAAACATCAATATAGATTCCCTTTATGAGTTCCGCAACTACACAATGGCTTCTACTGATTATCAGCCTGCCTACAAATAGCGCAACGGCGCGCATGCGCATCTGGCGGGCGCTGAAATCCCTTGGCTGCGGTTTTTTGCGCGATGGAAGGCTTCGTAGCCGAAGCCAGCGGTTTCGAAGCTGTACTGGCTGGCGTGCGTCAACGCGCAAAGGATGATGACGAGTTGCTAAGTGAGTTCAGCCTTGTTCTTGATGCGCTGTATACGCATTTTTCAAATGATTCACAGTCTTCAGAGATACAGGAATAGGAGAAATGATGACCTCGGCGGTGTCCAGCTAGCTTTGACCAGAGTTTTTCAGAATGGAGAGTTATAGGCGCCTGAATCAATGCATTGACTGCTTGGGGCGTTCTCATTCAGTGGTCATGCCAATGGTGCGCATCAGGATAGTGGGGATGTGAGTGTGCCAGAGGCTTATGGCGATGCCTGTGAGTATGGGCGCCGGTTACAACTTCCGAATGTGCATGCTGGTGGTGGTCGTCATGTATATGCTCATGTTCGTGCTCCAATTCCTCGTGTGTATGCCAGTGCTCGTGTCGCTCGGTCAGATGCAGCCATACGCCGACAGCCATCAACAGCGCTGCTACCACGAACTGAATGGATAGCGATTCTCCCACTAGGGGAATGGCCAGCAGAGCCCCTAAGAATGGTGCTATCGAGAAATATGCGCCTGTACGCGCCGTGCCGAGGTGGCGTAACGCCACTACGAACAACACGAGGCTAAGGCCATAACTGAAAAAGCCCAGGGTGCCGGCAGCCAGCAGAACAAATGGTTGTGGCAGCGTTATGCCCAGCAACCAGGCGATCATAATATTTGTGCCGCCGGCCGTAAGTCCTTTTATCATGGCAATAAATGTGGCGTCTGCCAGAGCCACTTTACGCGTAAGGTTGTTGTCAATTGCCCATCCAAGGCATGCACCGACAATGGCGAGCGCGGGGAGCATTGACTCGAAACTGGCATCGCTTGACCACGTCAGCACTACAGTACCCAGCACGATCAGGATCATGCCGCTGGCAATACGGCGGTCGAAGCTCTCGCGGAACACGAACCAGGCGAGCAATACAGTCAGGACTCCTTCGGCATTCAATAGGAGTGCTGCACTCGAAGCGGGCATGCGAGATAAGCCCCACATTAACAGCACGGGTGCAGTCACACCGCCTGCCAGAATAGCGCAAGCCAGCCATTTGGTTTCCCCATGGCTCAAATGCACTGGGAGAGCTTTTCTAATCAGCCGCAACAGCGCAAGGCCGAGCCCTGAACCGAGATACAACAGTCCGGCTGATAGCCATGGGTTCACCGGGCCGAGCAAAAGTTTGACGACGGGAGTGCCGGTCCCGAACAGAAGTGCAGCCGCCAATGCACTCGGTACTCCTGCGTTATACGGTATGCTCATGCCGTAGCAAGCTTATATCAATGGACTCGTCGAATATGAAGAATCCCATTGCGCTCCTCTTGCACCTCATCCATCACTATTTCATTTGGGTGGTCGTGGCCTCTTATTTTGTTGCTGCGATATTGCCGGTGTTTGGGCTGTGGATTCGTAATGCGGACTTGGGTCGCGTAGAGGTACTTCATCGGAGGTTACTTTTTCCCTTCCTCTCGTGATGCTGGCGGCACTGCTATTTAACGCCGGTTTAGGGATGAAGATCGAGGAAGTGAGGAACCTGCTGAAAACCCCCTTGGTACTGTTGGGCGGGATATTCGGAAATCTGATGGTCCCACTGACTTTCATCATCGCCCTGAACTTTGCAATGAAGCTTTGGCATAACCCGGAAGAGGTCCAGTTGATCCTCGTGGGGCTTGCTTTTGTGGCCGCTATGCCAATTGCTGGTTTCTCAACCGCGTGGACCCAGAATGCCAACGGGAATCTGGCGTTGAGTCTCGGCCTGTCCTGCTCACGACGCTCCTCAGCCCACTGTTATCGCCGCTTGTCCTCCACGCCGTGGCTTTCATGGCCACAGGTGACCACTCAGAAGATTTGCATGAACTCGCTTTTGGGGTAGGCGATCCAAAAGTGGTGCGTGCGGTCGGGCCAGAAGGATTCTTCAGCCGAGATCTATACCTTTCTCTCCTCCTTTGGGTCCCCAGAATACCACCCAGGTTCCAAAATCGCTCGAGAAATTCTCGAACCGGTGCTCAACGTTGGCGGGTACAAAAAGGCAGTCGCCCTCTTTGAATGGATAACGCTCCCCCTCGATCACCAGCTCACCCATTCCCCGATGCACGAAATAGACTTCATCCTGCTCGTGCGGCGTTTGCGGATCATGCCCGATGGGAGCGTAATATTCGACTGACATGGTGCCATGCGCCAGCGCAATGGCAAAACGTTCTCCCATTGGCCATTCCGCGGTTACGGGACCGGGAATGCGGGACAGTACTTCTTCAACGGTGGCTTTGATTTTCAATGAAGACTCCTATCGGAAAAGATCGTGTGTTTATGTCTCGATACGAAATATCGCCTGCCCTCATCCCCTGGCGCTGTGAAAGGCAGAACGCATGCAAGAAATGCTATAAACGTTATTTGTTAGGAAGAGATTCCTCCGGAGTCTCGTCCGATATTTCCTGAAATCTGCCTGACAAAGCAGCTAGAAACTCGCTGCGGGAGGTCAGAAACCGGTAAAGCGGATAGGCAAGAACACCAAAGACTGCACCCAGAAGCAGACCGGCGAACGGAGCTAAAAAGAGAGCGAGCAGCGCTCGCCCGATCCCGCTGCTTTCGAAAGTGAAAAGTGCGTTGAAAGGAGAAAATAGCGTATTGGCGCAACAGAACGACAACGAGTTGAATTTTATAAAGGAGATGAAGTCGAGCTGGACTAAGTATCTCTTCATAGTGTCCTCGCAAGGAAACCCGCGACACAATTGATTGCCCCAGCAGCAATGTGGATTATCAGGGTTATCGGGATTATCGATTGAGAAAAGATAATACACCGGAACGTCTTCCGATATTCCTGCGTGATTAAAGTCGGGGGATTCCTGCGGCGCTCAGACGTGGCATCCGAGCCACCCCTGAGACGCTTCGGTGGGTTCCTGCTGCTGGCGACCTTGCCGCATCGCTCACTTCACAGGCGAACCGGGCGTGTCCCGCCCTTAAAATGTTGATAGCGCCGACAGCATCGGCGTTTTTCTCGAAACCGCATTCCACACACGCGAACCTGGCTTGCGTCTGGCGATTACCGCTGATAAAGGCTTGGAGGCGTTTCAAGGCTTAATGGCTCTGCTTATAAAGAGTGTTGCAGGACGGCTACGCCGTCCGTGCTATCCTTCCCCGCCCTGAAGGACGAGGCTTGCCTCGCATCGAGGTCAGTAAATATCGTACTGTTTCATCAATTTCCCCCAAGGTTCACTGCTGAGCTCCTGGGGCAAAATCCACATCAATGTAACGCTATCGAAGCAATATAATCGCGTTTCGCAGGTTGCGACGCCATCCTGTGGTGAAAAGCAGCTTCGGTAGCTTTCTCTGCCGCCCGCTTGTATTTTTGCACTAGAGCGGCGTGTGACTGTGAATTCTGCTCGTGTCTTCCATACGGGTAGCTTTTGTCCTCGTAATACTGGAGCCGCTTCTCGTGTTCCGCTGCTATTTCCAGGAGTTTCCTGGCTCGGTTTTCATACCGCCTGGCGAGTTCGTCATGGTCGACAAAAGTTCTGATACTTTGTGCGGCCATGCCCACATTGCCATTCCTTGCTTCGAGCATACCGGTCTCGGTGCAAGAGGCCAGCAAGCCCAGCATGGATATGGATGTTAAAAACTTCCTTATTTCTTTTTCCATGATAGGTAGACTCCAATCTCCAATGAAATGGATGAAGTGAAAGCCACTCCATCCTGATGCGTCCATGACATTGGAACATTGTACTCAGTATTACTATAAATAAAATTCACATGTTTTGATTATTATCATAATAATTTCCTTATATATAAGGAACCTTACGTCCCTAACTGCGGTTCTCTCTGGAATATGCCAAAAAATGATATCCCTGCTCACTTTTGCTGTTCGAGCCTTAACGAAGGCAGAGTGTGAGCAAGCAAGGCCGATCTATCACTAGATCTGGCCTGGTGATAGATACACGCTGGCGAAATCTCCTCCAAACCCAACCACCGACCCTACCCCAATAAACAGCACCGTCTCGAGAACACGCAATATATTTCACAACACCTACTTCGCTCGAGAACAAGCATGACATTCATTAACCCTGGCACAATTCCGCCCGAACGAGTCGATAGAAGTTGACCCTCAGCCGTCCGGTGCTAGACTAAAGAGAATAGGTCTTCTTGCTGTGGTATTGCAGCCAGATGCCGAAGCTATTGAGCGTCTGAGTCGGGGAACTCCACGGATTGCTCAGCCGATTCCTCGAATGTTTCTACAGAGAGACCGCTATGGGAGAGCTTATTGTAGCCAAGCCGGAATTGCCTCAGGACGTGATTGCCCTCATACCCATGCGCAATGTAGTGCTGTTCCCGCATGTTCTGACTGCAATCACTGTGGGGCGCGCAAAATCCATTGCTGCGCTGGAGCATGCGCTCGATCCTAAACGACCGCTCGGCATCATCCTGCAAAAAGATCCTGCTGTGGATGAGCCGGGGCGGGATGCGCTGTTTAACGTGGGCACCGTGGTGAATGTTGTCCGGCATCTTGCCTCGCCTGACGGGTTGCGGCATGCCGTCTGCCAGGGATTGAGCCGCTTTTCCATCGAAGAAATGATTGAGGATTATCCGTTTCTCGCCGCCCGTGTGCGGCTTATTATGGAACCCGATGAGGTATCGACGGAGGCTGAGGCCCTTGCGATGCAGTTGCGGGAGCGTACGGTGGAGATACTCTCTCTGCTGCCCGGTGTACCGGCAGAACTGGCTCATGCGCTACAAGCTACTCGCGCACCTTCGCATCTGGCTGATATCGCCGCGAGCCTGCTCGATACCGAAGTTGCAGAGAAGCAGATGCTGCTCGAAACGGTCAGTACGGAGGAGCGGCTGCGCAAGGTGCTTCAGATTTTGTCGCGTCGCATCGAGGTGCTGAGACTATCACAGGAGATTGGTGAGCGTACGAAAGAGCATCTGGAAGACCGTGAACGCAAGTTTCTATTGCGTGAGCAATTGAAGACGATCCAGAAAGAGCTCGGTGAGACGGAGGGGGACGACGAGGAAATAGAGAAGCTGGATGAAGCGATCGCCGAGGCCGGCATGCCGGAAGAGATCGAGGCGCAAGCCAGAAAGGAATTGCAGCGCTTAAAGCGCATGCCTTCAGCTTCCAGTGAATATTCGATGCTGCACACTTACCTTGAATGGATGACGGAGCTGCCCTGGAAGCTCCCGGAGGATGCGCCCATCGACCTCGATGTCGCACGCCAGATTCTCGAACACGATCATTTCGGACTTGAGCGCGTCAAGCAGCGCATTATCGAATTCCTGGCCGTTCAGAAGTTGAAGCCCCAGGGGCGTGCTCCTATCGTGTGTTTTGTCGGTCCGCCTGGGGTGGGAAAGACTTCGCTCGGCCAGAGCATTGCCCGGGCATTGCAGCGGCCGTTCGTGCGCGTGTCATTGGGCGGCGTGCACGACGAGGCGGAAATGCGAGGCCATCGCCGTACCTACATCGGGGCTATGCCGGGCAACATTGTGCAGAGCCTGCGCAAGGCCGGCGCGCGCAACTGTGTAATGATGCTCGATGAGGTTGATAAAATGTCTGCCAGTCTCCACGGTGATCCATCGGCAGCCTTGCTTGAGGTGTTGGACCCCGAACAAAATTCCACGTTTCGGGATAATTACCTGGGTGTGCCCTTCGATCTGAGCCGTGTTGTTTTCATCGCTACGGCGAATGTCATTGATAATGTGCCGCCGCCGGTGCGCGACCGGATGGAGATTATCGACCTTCCGGGCTATACTAGGGAGGAGAAGCTTCAGATCGCGCAGCGTTATCTTGTCGGCCGTCAACGAGAGGCCAACGGGCTGAGCGAGGACCAGTGCGAGATAACGGTGGAAGCGCTCGAAGGCATTATCGCTAATTACACCCGTGAGGCGGGGGTGCGGCAACTCGAACGGGAGATCGGGCGGGTCATGCGCCATGCAGCCATGCGGGTTGCCTCGGATGCGGAGGCCAAGGTGCGCGTGGATGCCGCAGATCTGGATGCTATTCTCGGACCTGCCAAATTCGAGCACGAGACCGGGCTGCTCACCAGTTTGCCAGGTGTTGCGACGGGACTTGCCTGGACGCCTGTAGGCGGCGACATTCTTTTTATTGAAGCAACGCGGGTGAGCGGACGCGGACAACTTATTTTGACCGGGCAGCTTGGCGATGTAATGAAGGAAAGCGCTCAGGCCGCGCTTACGTTGTTGAAAGGTCGGGCAGACAGTCTTCACATTCCCGAATCCGTATTTGAAGGCATCGATGTGCACGTGCACGTGCCGGCAGGTGCTATCCCTAAAGATGGTCCCAGTGCGGGCGTGGCAATGTTTATAGCGCTTGCTTCGCTATTTACCAACCGGCCGGTACACCGGGATGCGGCGATGACGGGGGAGATCAGCCTGCGAGGGATGGTGTTGCCGGTGGGAGGTATCAAGGAGAAGGTGCTTGCCGCCCAGCGTGCGGGCCTGCACAGGGTGCTGCTGCCTGCACGCAACGAGAAAGACCTGCGCGAGGTGCCTGAAACAACGCGTTCCACATTGGAGTTCGTTTTTCTGGAAACAGTGGATGATGCGATTCAAGCATCGCTGGGTCAGCGGGTGCGACGTCAGGAGTCGGAGTTCAAGCTTGTTTGAGTGGATGCTCCCCTCTTTGATGGGTACAAGCCCTCCTGATTCATTCGCCCTTCTTTAATCATTTTACGTCGCTTATCTCTTATCTCTTTTCCCCGTTTTCAGTCCCACATCGAATGTAGTCGCATAACCAACCTCTGCTTCGGTAAGCTTGAGCATCAGTTGTGTTCCGCCCTTGAGATAGATGCTGTCATCTTCATTCCTGGTCCTCTGCTGGTATGAACCCTTTCTCGCATACCCGGCATAGGGGGATTGTGCGTGCACCTTATCGGTAATCGCATCATCGAAATAGAGTTGCGACGTAAATTCACTACCATGCATATATCCAGGCTCGGTACGTATCTTGAAATGAATATGAACAGTTCTGCCAGGATACCAGCCAGGATAAATGGTGATAAAACGCACGCTGCCGTTTCTGTCCGTTACCTGATAGCCGCGAAGGAACTTTTTTCCCACTGTATTGAAATTCCTGTCCTCGACATCAGAATAGATTCCCTGGGCATCGCAATGCCAGATATCGACTATGGCATTGGCAAGCGGCAGGCACCTGTCTGTACCCTCGTTACCTACCGTGAAAACGCGCATTTCAAGTGCAAGCGGAAGGCCCTCTTTTACCGAGCCATCGGAAGGATCGGATCGAACGTCTGAACGGTGCAGGCGCTCATCGACGAAATAGGGGCCTTCCGTTTGCTGAGGTGTTATCACGCATGAAATCATCTTACGGGCTACCTCCCCACTTCCGGCGTTGATGGATGAATTTCGACCCAGCATACTGATTCCGGTTATCCCAAGCAATCCCAGCAGTTTTCGTCGATTCATGCCTGCTCCCCATTTTGTGTTCCTCGATGATGAGGCGCCTGATATGCGATTGTGCCGCCCCAAGCTTGGAGGGTTTGCCCGCTTTTGAAGTTCCTGCTGGAAGGATCAAGCCTGCGATATATCTATGAGTCGGCGAGCAAGCAATACAAACGTCATATCCGCGGAAGCCGGTATCCAGCGATGTTCAAAGCACGCCATTAATTGGTTTCGGCTGGATTCCGGTTTGCTGGATTCAGGGTCAGGCCCGGAATGACGAGATTCCTGGTATTTTCTGGCCGGATCAATAATGCAATATATTACTCGGACGCGGGATTCCCCTGACTAGACGAGAGTTTGTCCAGCAGGTTGTTCTTCACTGACGGCCATTCATGCTGGAGGATCGAATAAACGACAGTATCGCGGATGGAGCCATCGCGCATGATCTGGTGATTGCGCAATATCCCATCTTGCTTCGCGCCCAGGCGTTCAATTGCGGTCCTCGAAACCTGGTTGAAAAAATGTGTTCTGAATTCTACCGCTATCGCTTTCTTTTTCTCAAAGACATGCTGGAGCAATAGCAGTTTGCTTTCCGTGTTCACCCCTGTTTTGCAGACCGATTTCGCATACCAGGTGTAGCCGAGCATGGGGCGCCTGTTTGCTTCATCCACGTTATAGAAACGGGTGGTGCCCACGATTCCGTTTGTTGCATTGAGCCTCACTACAAATGCGATGTTTCCTTTTTCAGCATTTTCAATGGCAGTGATCACATAGTTTTCCATCTGCCCGGGCGAGGGTACATTTGCATACCAGAGCTTCCAGAATTCTCCATCCCTGACCGCATATCGCAAAGGCTCTATGTGATCAGGTGCAAGCGGTTCCAGAGTGACAATCTCACCCTTCAATACGATACGTTCGAGCCAACTCATTTTTTCATGCTGCCTGCTGTTTCCAGTGCTCTTGCCCAGCTTTAAAACATTGGTTTTTTGGTAGCCGAGTTATAGCGGTTCACTCCACTTGTAATTTCCACTTCGGCTTCCATTACCCCTGCCCATCCGGTTATCTTCACCCATTTGCCGGGTTCCAGATCCTTGTAGTGTTCGAAAAAATGGGCAATCTGTGAACGCGTCAGTTCAGACAGGTCAGTGTGAGATTTCACCGCACGGTAGAGGGCGCACAGTTTGTCGATTGGCACGGCCAGAACCTTCGCATCTCCGCCTGCCTCATCGGTCATTTGAAGCATACCCAGCGGCCGGCACCGTACCACCACTCCTGAGATGAGTGGAACCGGTGAAATCACCAGAACATCCACAGGATCGCCATCTTCCGAGAGGGTGTGCGGGATATAACCGTAATTACAGGGATAGTGCATGCATGTCGACATGAAGCGGTCAACGAACATTGCGCCCGTTTCCTTATCCACCTCGTATTTGATGGGGTCGGCATTCATGGGTATTTCTATGATGACATTGAAATCGTTCGGCACGTCGCGGCCAGAGCTGACTCTGTCAAGATTCATTCTTGTTCCTGTTACTGTTGACTGAAAAATCGCTATTATAGCTGTCGGCTCCAGGGATTAACTGCGGATTAAACAATCCATGCGCATGCTGCTCAGCTTGGTCATCATGGTTGCACTCATCTATGTCGTTTTCGCGGCGCTGATATTCTTCGTCCAGCCCAAACTTGTTTATTACCCTGAAATTGGACGTGGCATCACGGAAACCCCCCATCATTCAGGACTTGTTTACGAGTCTGTCGAACTGGAAACTGGCGATGGCGAAAGGCTACATGGCTGGTTTGTCCCGGCACCTGCTGCGAAAGCAACTGTCCTGTTTTTTCACGGGAATGCCGGAAACATTTCACACCGGATTGGCTATTTGTCGATGTTTTACCGGCTTGGATATAGCACCTTCATTTTCGATTATCGCGGCTACGGCGAAAGTAGCGGCAAACCGACAGAGCAGGGGACATACCGGGATGCTGTTGCTGCATGGCGGTACATAACCGAAAAGAAGGCAATTCCGCCTGCTGATGTTGTGTTGTTCGGGGAATCTTTAGGCGGAGCAATCGCTTCCTGGCTGGCGGCCCGCGAAATACCCGGTGTGCTGGTTCTGGCTTCCGCGTTTACCTCGGTCCCTGACATGGGAGCGCAACTGTATCCCTACCTTCCCATCCGGCGGCTTTCCCGTTTCAAATACAACACCCTCGAGCATTTGAAGGATGTGAGCTGTCCCGTATTCGTCGCGCACAGTCCTCAGGATGAAATTGTGCCGTTCAAGCAAGGGCAGGCCCTGTACGAGGCAGCACGCAATCCAAAGCAATTCGTCGAGCTGCAGGGCGGTCACAATGAGGACTTCATTTACACGAGGGAAGACTGGGCAAATGCTTTGGGTAAATTCATAGATGCGAGCCTGGGAAGACGCTGAATATGCTGATATTGGCGCATCGTGGTTACCACGCCGCAGTTGCGGAAAATACGCTCGAAGCTTTTGAAGCAGCGATAATGGCAGGTGTAAACGGTATCGAGACCGATGTACGCATCAGCCGGGACGGCGTGCCGGTGCTGGTCCATGACAGGGTAATGGCAACCGGACAGGCAGTGTCTGATCTTGCTCATCGCGAAATCGAAGGTGTGTTAGGGCATAAAATACCTACCCTGGATGAGGCGCTTGCGCACTTTCCGGACATACTATGGAATATCGAGATCAAAACCCTGGATCGCTTGTCAACGGTATTCGGTGTTCTGGAAAAGTATCAAACCCGCCATCGTATTATCGTCAGCTCCTTCCGGCATGATCTGATTGCAATCTGCGCATCGTCATTAAAACTCAATTGTGGGCTGTTGGTCGCACACAGGCCGCAAACCCTCGATTCTCTGTTGGCTGATTTCGATAGTGATGGCAACGCCAGGATCAACCATCTGGTTTGGGATTACAATGTGCTGGATGAAGCCTTGCTGATGCAGGCTGCCGCGAATGGCTTTCGTAACTTCGTTTATGGTCCGGTAACCCGGGCTGAGCATGAGGAGTGCCGGCAGCTGGGCGTGGGCGGGGTGATTACGGATTATCCATTGCTTATGCAGGGTGTATAAACAGCGGTGCTGCCAACGCCCCAGTTGTTCTCTTATCACACGAAAATTGAGTGATGCGCCGACGTTTTCTGCAAGCCCTTATGGTCGGAGTCACGGCCATGCCATTGAGTAGAACGATTTCAGCGAAGAACAAGGTATTCACCGTCTTCACGTTTGGGGATTCGATTCTCGACTGCGGGCGTTACAACCAATATGGTGTCCATCCGGGGCAGTTGATCGTTCGCAACAATGATTTCCTGTTTCCAGAGTTCAAGGGGGGCGACCTTATGTCTCAGTCATCCTCGATAACTGCACTGCTGGACCACCGTGCGCGTGATGGCGGCGTGGTTGCCAATCTCTCCTGGCAGGCGCGGGGTATCAAGGCAACCGATCCTGCTGTCGCCCTGGTTACAGTAGGTGGCAACGATCTTCTCACTGGTCTTGCTGCGGACCGAGGGGAGGGCATCGCGTGCTTCCAACAGCAGTTGGATGCTTTTCTGCAAGCGCTTCCGGTACGGCCAGTTCTGCTGGGTACAGTTTACGATCCAACTTTCGGCGATGACTCCCGCAATTTTCTCGCCACCGATGCGCGCATTGCCCGACCCAACTTCAATCGCATTAATGCCGTTATTCGGCAGCTTGCTCCGCGTTATGGAGAGCTCGTCGATGTGCACCGCCATTTCCTCGCGGGTGACCCGTCCTGGTTTACAGGTACTATCGAGCCAAGCTTGCGGGGGGCATCAGAGGTGCGTGCTGTGTTTTTGCCTGCAGTGCTAAGAGTATTCCATGCCGGGCAAAATGCTTAGGCTGGAAGGGGATATCAAAAACGATACACGTGGCATGAAAAAGCAAAAAGAAAATGATAGTCCTAAAATAGACAAGACAAGTAACGATTCCTGTAGCAGAACGTGTATCCATCAGGAGGAAACAGATGAGCGAGAAGGCAAAACCCCACATGGTCGGCATGAACCATGTTGCACTGGAGGTCGGCGATATCGAAGAAGCACTGGCTTTTTATGGCCGCATCTTCACCTTTAAATTACGAGGACGAGGGCAGGGTGCCGCATTTATCGATATGGGAGACCAGTTCATTGCACTGATGGAAGGGCGATCGCAAAGCCCGGACGATGACAGGCATTTCGGCCTTGTGGTTGATGACCGCTCAAATGTGCGCGAACTCGCTGAAGCCGCAGGGGCGACAATACTTGAAGGCGGTTTCCTCGACTTCCTCGACCCTTGGGGTAATCGCATTCAGGTAGTCGAGTATCGCGATATACAATTTACGAAAATCCCCGCGGTGCTGAAATACATGGAACTGGATCTGGAGAAGAGCCAGGATGCAAAGGCAGAGCTGCGAAAAAAAGGAATTGAGACGTAAACTTCGATAGCATAGGAGTTCACAGCCGGATGTGCAGGTTCAGCTTATTCCACGGTTCTCCATGAAGACTCTTCGAAAGGGACCGGAAAAGCGCGGGCTAGAGGATGAAGACGATAAGCTGCCAGCGTGGCGGCCCGAATTCGAAACCGTGGATATGTTCTTCGTGCTCCGGCAGTAACTGTCCTTTCTTTGCAACAATTTCCTGGCCGCAGCCTATGCACCGATAGATACCACTTACCGATGCACTGGTACCAGGCGCACGCTTAACGTTGAAGTCAAAATGGTCGCAGCGAATAAGAAAACTGCTATCCTGGTAAACGGCCATAGTGAAACCCGTTAAAAGAGTAATAATATCTGGCACATAGTGGATGAATTTTCAGTTTTATATCAATTTTATTACTTGTCACCCACCTGATTCTGTTCGCTTTAGCACAAATGCGCTTAACACAGCTTAAAGTATCAAAAGATCGATTTTTGTAAGGCGGATTACCAATAAAACCCGAAGCGGGACTAACAGTTCAGGGGCAGGGGGGAATATGGAAGGCGCAGCTAAACCGTTTCACTGGAAATAAAAAAGGCAGCCAAGAGGCTGCCTTTTCAAAGCTCAGTAACCGCCTATCAAGCCGCCGGTTGCTTTTCCGCTTTTTTGCCGTATTTCTGACGGAACTTCTCGACACGCCCGGCAGTATCGACGATTTTTTGTTTACCTGTATAGAACGGATGACAAACCGAACAAACCTCGATATGCAGGGGTTTGCCCATGGTGGAACGGGTTTGAAAAGTGCTACCGCAACTGCAGGTCACGGTGATTTCCTGGTAATCTGGATGAATGTCTGGTTTCATGAAATGATCCTCAGCTTGCAAATGCTCCCCGCACGATATCTACCTGATTTCGGGGAAAGCCGCGTATTATCCTCCACTCGCAAACGGGATGCAACAAGGCATTCCGGGAGCGGGGAGGCATTCAATGGTTAGGCTGAGTAATATTAATTAGACCCGCCGCATTGAATCGAAGAAATCCGCGTTGTTCTTCGTTGCCTTGATCTTGTCGAGCAGAAATTCCATTGCTTCCATGTCATCCATCGGGTAGAGCAGCTTGCGCAGTACCCAGATTTTCTGCAATACATCGGGCTTGATCAGGAGTTCTTCCCGGCGGGTGCCGGAACGGTTGACGTTGATGGCGGGATAAATACGTTTTTCCGCCATGCGCCGGTCAAGATGGATTTCCATGTTGCCGGTGCCCTTGAATTCCTCATAAATCACATCGTCCATGCGCGAACCGGTGTCGACCAGAGCGGTGGCAATAATGGTGAGAGAGCCACCCTCCTCGATATTGCGCGCCGCGCCAAAAAACCGCTTTGGCCGCTGCAGCGCGTTGGCATCCACACCGCCCGTCAGCACCTTGCCGGAAGCAGGTACCACTGTGTTATAGGCGCGCGCGAGCCGGGTGATCGAGTCCAGCAGGATTACCACGTCCTTCTTGTGTTCCACCAGCCGTTTGGCTTTTTCGATGACCATATCTGCCACCTGCACATGACGTACAGCCGGCTCATCGAAAGTGGAAGAAATCACTTCGCCTCTTACCGACCGGATCATTTCGGTCACTTCTTCGGGCCGCTCGTCTATCAGCAGCACCATCAGCATCACATCTGGGCAATTGGCGGCAATAGCGTGGGCGATGTGCTGAAGCATGACGGTCTTGCCCGATTTGGGACTGGCTACCAGGAGGCCCCGCTGTCCTTTGCCGATGGGGGCAATCAGATCGATGATGCGGCTGGTAACGTTTTCTTCGGCTTTGATCTCGCGTTCGAGCTGCAGTCGCTCTGTGGGAAAGAGCGGGGTGAGATTTTCAAACAGTATTTTGTGCTTGGAATTTTCAGGAGGCTCTCCATTGACCTTATCGACCTTGACCAGCGCAAAATAACGCTCCCCATCCTTGGGCGTCCTTATTTCACCCTCTATCGAATCCCCCGTATGAAGGTTGAAGCGTCGTATCTGGCTGGGTGAGACATAAATGTCATCCGGACCGGCGAGATATGAGGTGTCGGGAGAACGCAAGAAGCCGAAACCATCCTGCAGCACTTCCAGAGTGCCTTCGCCGAAAATGCTTTCGCCTTTCCGTGCCTGATTCTTCAATAATGCGAAAATCAGATCCTGTTTCCGTAGCCGGTTGGCGCCGTCAATTTCATTGGCAATTGCCATCTCCACCAGTTCGGTGACGTGGAAGTTTTTGAGGTCGGATAGATGCATGAACGGAATCCGTGGGTGAAGAAGAGGGACGTAAAGAAAGCGTCAGGAAGCGTTGGGAAAACCGATGGAGCCGAACGAGAATTCGAAGCGGCGAACGTAATTGAACCGGAAACTAACCGGAAAGTTTTCGGAATGCGTTAATTATAACTTAACAGTTTTAGATATGACTGTCAATAAAAGCAGTGAGCTGGGATTTCGATAACGCGCCCACTTTGGTGGCTTCAATATTTCCGTTTTTGAAGAGCATGAGGGTAGGGATACCGCGAATACCATATTTGGGGGGCGTAGCCTGGTTTTCGTCAATATTGAGCTTGGCAACCTTGAGGCGGTCACCATATTCTTTGGCTACCTCGTCCAGGATGGGCGCTATCATCTTGCACGGTCCACACCATTCTGCCCAATAGTCAACCAGTACAGGTACTGTCGATTGCAATACTTCGGTCTCAAAATTTCCGTCAGAAATATGGTGGGTATGACTCATGTGCTTTTCCAAATCGCTCAAATGAAATATGTACGGCTGACGTCCAGTTAATTCTGCAAGGGCAGGGATATATTAATGATACTTGCCACATTGTGATACCAGAAGTGGCAGGGACAGATACAAGAATATCAGGAATTATATTTTTGTTGCTTCGTAGGCCAGCAATTTTCGGCGCTCTGTCATTTTTCAGTATCCTAGCGAAAAAAAACGAGAAAGGGAAGTACCAATTTAAGGGAATCTCGATACAAGCAGTCCATTCAACTGGCGGGGGAGCAAAATCGTACAAATTGGCACCGCCCTGCTCACAGCGGAGGCAGCATATTTATTAGAAATCAACCCGATTTTCCCCACGAATCACGCAGGGTGACCGCGCGATTGAATACGGGTTTTCCCGGTTTTGTTTCCTTCAGGTCTGCGACAAAGTAGCCATGACGCTCGAATTGAAAACGTTCTTCCGGTTGCGCTGCCATGAGCGCGGGTTCGACATACGCTGTAAGGACCTTCTTTGAATCCGGATTCAGAAACGCTTTGTAGTCCTGGCCGCCCGTGTCAAGGTGGGCCTGACTGAACAAGCGATCATAAAGTCGTACTTCGGCTGGTTGCGCATGGGCAGCCGAGAGCCAGTGAATGTTGCCCTTGATCTTGCGCTTATCGGCTCCGGGCGTGCCGCTCTTGCTGTCCGGGTCATAGGTGCAATGGATTTCCAGGATTTCGCCATTGGCGCTTTTTACAACATCCACGCATTTTACGATGTAGGCGTACCGCAATCGTACTTCGCCGCCGGGCGACAGGCGGAAATAGCCTTTGGGAGGATTCTCCATGAAGTCGCTGCGCTCGATGTAGATCGTTTTCGTCAGGGGTACGATGCGGCTTCTCCATTCCGGCTTTTGCGGATGATTTGGGGCAAGGCACTCTTCCCCGGCATTCTCCGGATAGTTATCGATAACGACCTTGAGTGGGTCAAGGATAGCCAGGCGCCGCTGCGCGCGCTCATTCATATCTTCGCGCAGGCAGTCTTCCAGGATGCCCATGTCTATCCATGAATCGGCCTTGCTGACGCCGATGCGTTCTGCAAACAGACGGATGGATTCCGGTGTATAGCCACGTCGCCTTACTCCGGCAAGCGTATTCATGCGGGGGTCATCCCATCCATCCACAAAACCTCCGGTAACCAGTTCGATCAGCTTGCGCTTGCTCATGACGGTGTAGGTGAGATTCAAACGCGCAAATTCGATCTGTTGCGGATGACATGGAACGACATCTGCCAATTGATCCAGTACCCAGTCATAGAGGGGACGGTGATCCTCGAATTCCAGCGTGCACAGCGAGTGCGTGATCCTTTCCAGCGCATCGGATATGCAGTGGGTGTAGTCATACATTGGATAAATACACCATTTGTCACCCGTCCGATGATGGCGGACATGGCGAATCCGGTAAATCACGGGATCGCGCAGGTTGATATTGGGGGAAGTCATATCGATTCTGGCGCGCAGAACGTGAGCGCCGTCAGGAAACTCGCCAGCCTTCATGCAGCGAAAGAGGTCAAGATTTTCCTCGATGGAGCGGTCACGATAGGGACTGTTTTGACCTGCCTCCGTAAGCGTGCCTCGCAGCGTGCGGATTTCCTCGGCAGTAAGGCTGTCCACGTAGGCTTTACCCTGCTTGATGAGGTATTCGGCAAACTCGTAGAGCTTGTCAAAGTAGTCCGACGCATAGTGCAGGTGCTCGCCCCATTCGAAGCCGAGCCATCTTACCGCCTCCATTATTGAATCGACATACTCCTGCTCTTCTTTTTCAGGGTTGGTGTCATCGAAGCGCAGATGGCATATTCCGTTATAGTCCCGCGCCAGACCGAAATTGAGGCAAATGCTTTTGGCATGACCGATGTGGAGGTAACCATTGGGTTCAGGCGGAAAGCGCGTTTCAACCCGTCCATCCCATTTGCCGGTGCGATTGTCTTCTTCGATGATATTGCGTATGAAATTGGATGCGGACGATGTTACATCGCCAGGCGTAGCTTTTTCGTTCAAACTGGACCTCTTGAAAGGGAATTCCTGCTCGTCTTTTCCGGGAACTCATGGGCAAACGGGAACGACGGTCCTGCTCTCTCCCGTTCGTTTGTACTTGCCCGGCCGCTCATTATAGTTGAATAACGTATCCAGCCAAATTCGACCAGGTACGCCCACTGATTTTCTTCCTGCATTTCTTCTGCTGTGAGCGAGAATGCGCGTAGCAAAGTTCCATTTCCATTTATTTGCACTACACTGATTACATGAATCCACTCGCCTTTTCCATTCTCCGGCTGCTGAGCGATAATGAATTTCATTCAGGTCCGGCTATTGCCGAAGCCTTGGGGGTTTCCCGCGCCAGCGTATCGAACGCACTCCGCGACGTGGATGAAGCCGGATTGACCATCCATAAAATCAAGGGGCGTGGCTACCGCCTGCTCGACCAGGTGCAATGGCTGGAACGAAATACCATTCTTGACCATCTCGGCGATCAGGCAGACAAGTTCAATCTGGAAATACTCGATACGATCGATTCCACAAACAGCCTTTTACTGCATGAGGCGGACAACCGGTTGAGCCTGGGTGAAGGGCTCATTCATGCGGTAGCAGCCGAGCTGCAAACGAAGGGGCGTGGGCGAAGAGGACGGCAATGGCACTCTGGTCTGGGAGTCGGTCTCGCGTTTTCCGTGCTATGGCGGTTTCAGCAAAGCGCAAGCTTCCTTTCGGGTTTGAGCCTCGCCATAGGAGTTGCAATAGTACGTGCGCTCGAATCCTCGGGGACACAAGGAGCTGTACTCAAATGGCCAAACGATGTCATGTTCAATTTCTGTAAACTGGCAGGCATACTGATAGAACTGCATGGCGATATGCTCGGTCCCACCGTCGCTGTAATCGGCGTAGGCATGAACCTGAAGTTGTCCGACAGCATTCAGGCGCGGATAGACCAGGGCGCAACGGATATTTTTTCCATCAGTGGAGAAATGCCGGATCGCAATAAATTGCTGGCTGAATTGTTGCTGAATATTGCTCGAGTATTGAGAGAATTTGAGCAATCGGGTTTTGCGCCGTTCAAGGAGGAATGGGTTGATCATCATGTATGTGAAGGCAAAGCTGTCACCCTTAAGCTGCCTGACGGGTCGGGCCAGGAGGGGATGGTGCACGGGGTATCGGATAGCGGAGCGTTGTTGCTGCAAACGTCACTGGGTCTTCGCAGTTTCAGCGGCGGCGAGATATCGCTGCGCAGGACAGCATAAATGAAACCGCTTCTGCTGGCGGTGGATTCCGGCAACACACGCGTGAAATGGGGCCTGCACGATGGCCGCAACTGGCTCATGCAGGGGGTCGCGGCGCAGGGCGACAAAGCGCGGCTCGAGCGGGAATGGAGGAATCTGCATGAACCTTCACGGGTAGTGATATCCAATGTCGCCAACATCCAGACCAAGACCAGCCTGTCGGAGCTACTGGCGCGGTGGAAAGCAGAGCCGCAATGGATTACTGCCGCTCCCTATCAATGCGGTGTCCGCAACTATTACTCCAACCCTGCGCAGCTTGGCAGTGATCGCTGGGCGGCGCTCGTGGCAGCGTGGGTGCTGGAACGGCAGGGGTGTCTGGTAGTCGACGCGGGAACTGCCATGACGGTAGATGCTCTTTCCGACACAGGTGAATTTCTCGGGGGAATCATTACCCCTGGCATCGATCTGATGCAGAAGATACCGGTGGAGAACCTTGGATCACTGGAATCGGGGGACGGAAAATTCTGCGATTATCCTGACAGCACCGCCGATGCGCTCTATAGTGGTGCGTTGCACGCGATGGGGGGCGCAATAGAACGCATGGCGGCCTTGCTTGCCGGTACCCTCGGTCGCATGCCTGAGTGCATTCTCAGCGGCGGTGCCGCGCAGCAGTTGCAGCCCCGGCTTAACGTGAACGTAAAAGTAATGGATAATCTCGTTCTGCAAGGCCTGCTGGCCATTGCCCGGGAGACTTCAGAAACAGCTTCGGGAGGAGCCGCGGCTTCCCCGGAAGATTCCATCGGAAATTGATCTGCTTTTGCGTCCCGCGGACGTAGACTGGATATGTCCGTTTTTCAGAACGCAACCTTTTATACTACCGTCAACGAGCTGCGCGACCTGCCTGTGCCTGTTGGGGTCGAGATAGCCTTCGCCGGTCGCTCGAACGCGGGCAAGTCCAGTGCGATCAACGCTCTGGCAAACCGTAATCGTCTCGCTTTCGTCAGTAAAACACCGGGACGCACCCAGCATCTGAATTTTTTCCAGCTGGGAAACGACAGATTCCTGGTGGATCTGCCTGGCTATGGTTATGCCAAAGTGCCAGCGGAAGTCCGTCGGCATTGGGAGCGCCTCCTCGGCACTTACCTTCAGACGAGGCAATCGCTTCGCGGTATGGTGCTTATCATGGATATACGGCATCCTTTAACACCGCTGGATCGGCAAATGCTTGCGTGGTTTGCGCCAACGAAGAAAGCGGTGCATGTGCTGCTTACCAAATCGGACAAGCTTACGAGGCAGCAGGGGCAGAAAGTTCTCAAAACCGTGCTGGGTTTTTTACATGAATCTTATCCACAATGCAGCGTGCAATTGTTTTCCAGCACAAGCAGAGAAGGTGTTGAGGAGGCGTCTGCCTTGCTTGATACATGGTTCGGATCAGGGATCGACCCGGAGACCGAGGTGATCGGAGAAGCTCGCGTGCCGGGAAGCAATAAGGGAAATATGCCGGAAAACACCGAACGCCAGAAATAAAAAACCCCCGGTTAAAGGGGAATAAAACCGGGGGTAAACTACCTTAATAGGGATTAAGGTACCCGCTCAGGGAGGAAAAGCGGGAGACAAATAAACAACGTCTGCCAGTAAGATATAAAATCCACTCACAAGTTCCCGGATTTTTGATTTTTTATCAGATTTTTTCTTTTTTTGCAGAATTATCATGCCAATCATTAATCAATTTCCCCAAAAAAGAATGCGCCGCATGCGCCGCGATGAATTTTCCCGCCGCCTGATACGTGAGAATCAGTTACATGCGGATGACCTGATCTATCCGGTATTCGTGCTGGATGGTGAAAAACGTGAGGAAAAAGTTCCGTCCATGCCCGGCGTTGTGCGACAAAGCCTGGATGTTCTGCTATCCCGTGCCGAAAAATGCCTGGAACTGGGAATCCCGGCCCTGGCTATCTTTCCGGTCATCGACGCGGGGCTGAAAAATGAAACTGCCTCCGAGGCGCTCAATCCCTCTGGCCTGGTACCACGGGTAGTAAGCGCGTTGAAAGCACGCTTTCCCGAACTGGGTATCATTACCGACATCGCCCTCGACCCATACACGAGTCATGGACAGGATGGATTGATCGATGACAGCGGTTATGTGATGAACGAGGAAACGGTGGCCGTTTTGACTCAACAGGCTCTGGTGCATGCAGAGGCGGGCGCTGACGTGGTTGCGCCGTCGGACATGATGGATGGGCGCATAGGCGCAATTCGCACTGCATTGGAGAAGCGGGGCTTCATTCATACCCGTATCCTTGCTTATTCCGCAAAATATGCCTCCAGTTTTTATGGCCCCTTTCGCGATGCGGTGGGCTCGGCTGCCAATCTGGGTGCTGGAAACAAATACACCTATCAGATGGACCCTGCCAACTCAGATGAAGCATTATGGGAAGTGGGGCTGGATCTGGAGGAAGGTGCGGATATGGTCATGATCAAGCCAGGGCTGCCTTATCTCGACATCGTCCGGCGCATCAAGGAGCGCTTTAGAGCGCCCACCTTCGTTTATCAGGTGAGCGGCGAGTATGCGATGCTGAAAGCAGCCGGGCAAAACGGCTGGCTGGATGAAAAGGCCTGTGTGCTTGAAGCGCTGCTTGCCTGCAAGCGCGCAGGCGCCGACGGCATTCTGACATACTACGCCACCGAAGTGGCTGAATGGCTGAGGCAGCGCTGAACGGCTAGAGGAGAGCTGAAACAGGACGAACAGGCAGGAAGCAGGAATCGCACGAATTCTAATTCGACAGAAAGTCGTTTATGATGTCTTCCACCGACCTGATCGTGATATCTATCGGATCCTCCTCTTCGGGAGGGAGTTGCTCCTCCATGAAGTATTCCTCCAGCGTCGCGCCGGCGCCCCTCAGGCCGGTTTCTGGATTGATCCTGGCGGTTGTGATACCACTCGGAGGGGAATAGGAGGCGACCGGTACACCTTTCAACGCCTTGTCCATATAATTCATCCATATGGGGAGTGCCGCCCGACCGCCGGTTTCATTGTCTCCCATCGATTTCGGGTTATCGAAACCGATCCAGGCAATGGCGACCAGATCGGGCTGATATCCGCAGAACCAGGCGTCGACATAATTACTGGTAGTACCGGTTTTACCAGCCAGATCGTTACGGCCCAACTGTTTTGCTCTGGTTGCGGTTCCGCGCTGCACCACATCCCGCATCATGCTGGACATGAGAAAGGCATTGCGTGGATCGATAATCTGCTTGGCGTTTTCACCTGCCAGCAGGGGCTTCGGTTGCTCCACGATATTGCCGTTGACATCCTCTACGCGTTGTATGAGATAGGGGGATATCAGAAATCCGCCGTTGGCGAATGCAGCGTAACCTACCGCCATCTGCATCGGGGTGACTGAACCTGCGCCGAGCGCCATCGCAAGGTAGGCTGGGTGTTGCTTGGGATCAAAACCGAAGCGTGCCACGTAATCCTGCGCGTACTGCACGTCGATTGCCTGCAGAATGCGAATGGATACTAGATTCTTTGACCTCGCCAGTGCTTCACGCATGCGCAACGGCCCCTCATAGCGGTCCCCGAAATTTCGAGGATCCCACTGATCGCTCCCGGTCTCTTCAGCCGTAAACGAAAGCGGAGCATCATTGATGACAGTGGCCGGTGTGAAGCCCTTTTCCAGAGATGCGGAATAAATGAATGGCTTGAAGCTGGAGCCAGGCTGGCGCCATGCCTGAGTAACATGGTTGAACTGGTTGCGGTTGAAATCAAACCCTCCCACCATGGCCCGGATTGCCCCATCGTGGGGATTAATGGCGACCAGTGAAGCCTCTACTTGCGGCAGTTGTGTAATCTCCCAAGCGCCTTTTTCGTTTTTGTGGACACGAATCAGGGATCCGGATCGAATAACCTGCTGGTTGGCAGCAGGTTTGGTAGGCAGAAATTGCTGCGCGAATTTGAGCCCGTCACCCTTGATTTCGATGATCTCGCCGCCTTTGCGGTACGCCTTGACCCGCTTCGGGCTGGCCTCCAGTGCCACTGCAGCAAGAAGGCCATCGCTGTCAGTGACTTCCTGCAAGGCTTCCTCGAGTATTTCTTCTCGCTTCAAGTCCCCCGCCGGCAGCTTTATGACTGCTTCCGGGCCGCGATAACCGTGCCGGTTGTCATAGTCCAGCACGCCTTGGCGTACTGCATTATAAGCGGCTTCCTGGTCGAGAAAACGGATAGTGGTATAGACCTTGTAACCTCTCGTGTACGCATCCTCGTGGTGGCGCTGATACATGGCCTGGCGCGCCATTTCTGCGACGTAATCCGCCCGCAGAGCGTATTCCTGCGATTCCCGCCTGATTTGCAGCGGTTGTTTTTCCGCTTGTTCGAACTCCTCGTTCGGAATGTAGCCCAGATCACGCATGCGCCGGAGCACATATACCTGCCGCGCTCTCGCGCGTTGCGGATTGACGACCGGATTGAAGCGCGAAGGCGCTTTGGGGAGTCCCGCGAGCATCGCGGCTTCCGCCAGATTGATCCTGTTCAGGCTTTTACCGAAGTAAACCTGCGCGGCAGCGGCAAAACCGTACGAACGCTGACCTAGATAAATCTGGTTGAAGTAGAGTTCGAGAATCTGGTCCTTGCTTAAACTGTGTTCGATCTTGAACGCAAGCAGAGCTTCGCTGAATTTACGGTTCAGTGTTTTTTCCTTTGTCAGGAAAAAATTTCGTGCCACCTGCATCGTGATGGTGCTGGCACCCTGACGCAAGCCGCCGGAGGTGAAATTGGAATAAGCAGCACGCAATATACCAGTGTAGTCTACCCCGCCATGCTGATAAAACCGGTCGTCTTCGGCAGCCAGAATTGCCTGCTTCAGTCGCAGCGGAACTGAATCGATTTTGACAACCTGGCGTCGTTCTTCTCCAAACTCGCCGATCAGGATGCCCTCCGCGCTATATACGCGTAACGGTACCTTGGGCCGATAGTCTGTTAAAGCATCGAGCGAGGGTAAGGCACGGATGGTTACCAATGCTGCGAAACCGAAAACCAGGGCACCGATGACACTCAATGCAAAAAGCGCGGCCAAAGGGTAAGCCCACCACCGCCACCGCGCTAGCATGTGAGTAGGTTCTTGCAGAGGAAGGTTAAGACAGGCATGGGCATTCTATAAAAATAACACTACGTTTATGTAAGACACAGCAATCGCTCGGAGAGCGTCGGCAGGGCATTTTGAAAGATTTTTCGGAAAATGCAAGGCCCGCGATCCAGTTTCTTACGAGATGGGGGAAAAAACTGCGGGATTTTTTGTCAGGGCGACCAGTACGATGTAAATAAATACGAATTGGGCTGCGACACATGCGAATATTTTTGCCTTGCGCGTTTTTCCAAATCTTAGCGCCGTCATGCCCAGACCGATATACAGCAGCAGCCCGACGACCTTGGCGCTGAGCCAGGAGTCATGTATCGGATCCTGTTGAATACGGATAGCCAGCGCAACAGCACTCGCAAGCAGTACTGTATCCACTATATGCGGTGTAATTTTTACCCAGCGCCGTTTCAAGCCAGCAGTTCCCTGGATCATCCAGATGCTGCGCAATGAAAACAAAAGATAGCTTATTATAACGCTGCCGACATGGATCATTTTTATTGCTGCATAACTCATGCCTATCCTCCCTGCAGCATCCAGCCGTGGCTGCCGGCCACTGCCCCGGCAACGGTAACGAGACTTAAACTCAGCAATATCCAGTGCATCCGCTGCGCCAGTGCGAAAGCCTTCGCAGGATCGCGTTGAGACATTTTTGCCTTCTGCCTGCGAAATACCAGGGGCTCCACTATAAAGAGCATCAAGGTGAAGATCAGCCACACAGCAACCATGGCGTGCATCCACCAGAAGGGAAGCTCAGTAAAACGGTGCCAGGCATCGAGAACATGAACCATGTAGAAGCCGCTCAGCCCCACGATCAGTGTGGTCCAGCGCGCCTGCGGAGCAAAGCGGTTTTCGATGTGGCTGAAAAATTCCGTCCGCTCGGTTGCGGATTTCATTTTCGCCATAATGGGAAACAGCACCGCTGTCACCATGGCGACACCTCCGATCCACAGCACAACTCCCAGCACATGCAGCACTCTGGCAAATGCGAATTCATTCATCAAGTTTTCCCTTCGGCTATTCCCGAGCTAAGACTTCCTGTGTAAATATTAAGTTCTGGCATTGACTGCATTTGTACGCTTTCGATATCCGTTCTGGTATCCTCGAACTTCATGCCGGAGTTCCGGAAATATGCTGATGAAATATCGAAATCCGCGGCGTAACGTCCGTGTTGCATCAATCCAGCGCCTGTGCACCGAACGCCTCACAGCCTGCAAGGTCGGATTCGCGGCAGCGGGGAAGTTGTTTCGAGAGCTCGCGTAATGCAGTCCGCAGACCTTCTTCCAGGACGGGATGATAAAAGGGCATGCGCAGCATGTCATGCACGGTGAGTGAGCGGCCGATCGCCAGTGCCAGCAGGTGCGCCATGTGCTCCGCATCGGGACTGCACATTTCAGCTCCAAGGAGCCTGCCGCTGACCGATTCGGCGTAAATGCGCAGAATGCCGTCGTTACGTTGCGCCATGCGCGCCCGGCTCTGGCGTTCGAAACGCACCTCTCCTGCCAATGTTCCGCTGGCGAGAGAGGCATGTTTTTTACCGACGATGGCTATGCCAGGATCGGTAAACACGATCGCAAGCGGTGTGCGACGCTCAAAGCGAATGGGAGCAGGGTGGGTGGCATTGATTCCTGCAATGTGGCCCTCGTCCGCTGCCTCGTGCAATAGAGGTCTCATGCCGCTCACATCCCCTGCCATGAAAACCGGCAGGTCTGCTATCTGCATGGTATGGGGATCAACAGGGGGCAGCCCTCTTTCATTCAACTGGATGCCTAGCGTCTCCAGTCCCAGATTCTCGATATTAGGCCTGCGGCCCAGACTGGCAAGAACAGCATCGACCGCGGTTTCCTGTGTCCCGGCACGCACCCGCATATCTCCATCAGCTACCCGGAGATCTGCCTGCTTGCCCAGATGTATCCTGAACTCGTCTGCAAGAAGCTCTGCCGCAACCGCATTGACTTTTGGATCGCTCAAACCGGCGACGGTGTCGCTTTTACTGAATGCCGTTACCTCGATTCCCAGCCGCGCGAGCGCTTGAGCCATTTCCACGCCCACCGCCCCCAGGCCTATGACTGCTACACGATCGGGAAGTGTTTTCTGTTCGAATAACGTGTCAGTCGTCAGGATCTGCCTGTCGAGTGCAAGCCAGGGAGAAGGTACAAACGGTCTGGAACCAGTGGCAATGATAATGTTCCGAGCGCGCAATTCCTGCCCGTTTACCTCGAGCCTTCCTGTTTCAAGAAGGCGCGCACGCCCGGAAATAGCTTGCTCTCCCAGCACTTCCGTCGCCTTCAGCGTACTGGCGACAAAGTCATCCCGCAGTCGGCGCACCCGTCGCAGGACAGCTGCAATATCCGGCGTGAGGCAATCTGCTCCATGGATTCCGAATTCCTCAAAGGATGTGCGGCGATGGAACGCCTTTGCAGCCTCAATCAGTGCCTTGGAAGGCATGCATCCGACACGCGCGCAGACTGTCCCCCAGGGACCATCGTTGATAATGGCGAAATTGTCAGTTCGCTTCTTTACTTCCCTGAGAGCGGCCAATCCTGCGGTACCCGCGCCGATGATAATAACGTCGAAAGTTTCACTCATGAGGATTTCCTCTTCATCAGGAATGTTGGACGAATTTTCATGTTTTCATGAGATGAGGTGTTCCTCCTTGACTTGGCAATCGAACTGCGAGAATCATTTATCCAGGATAGCTCCCCTGGCAGTCAGTTGTTCTGGTGAAGGGAAGGACGTGCTATTCAGCGACGCGTGGTTTAGCAGCTATTGTTTACGCCGGGGAGGTGCTGATTCAACCCGGTCAGCCTCTTTTCCGCTTTCCGGTCCGGTCCGTGCCGCCAGCCACTCGCGGGAAATCTTCTGTGCCTGTGCCAGTTGCTTGCTGCTTAGCGCGCGCATGACTTCATCCCTGGCTGCCATGGCCTGCTGGACGCCGGCGGCGGCCGCAAGATTCAACCATACGTAGCTTTGCACATGGTCCGTAGGGAGACCGTATCCATTGCGATAGATGAGGCCTAGCTCATATTGTGCGGGCCCGTAGCCTTGCTCTGCGGCCAGTTGGAGCCATTTTGCAGCTTCGGCAAAGTCCTGGAGGGCGCCGTTCCCCGTCAGGTACAGCAGCCCGAGCTTATACTGGGAATCCGCGTCTCCGTTAATCGCCGCCTCCTGATATAGCCGAACGGTAAAACTATGATCCTCCACGGGATTTCGCGCAGGAGCGGAAGGGGTGATGCTTCCGGACGACTGGTTGATGTCATGAGTTCTGCGCGTCCCCGGTGCCGGGCCGAGGAGCGCTTCCTGGCTATTCTGCGGTTTGCTGGCCGCGGGGGTAACAGGATTCTCGGTTCCAGTTTCCGCGGCGGGTCCCGCATAGGGATCAGCCATGTTGTGCTCTATGATCAGCCAGACCGTTGTAATCAGCAATGCGCCGATGAACAGCGCTCCCCCCAATGCAAGAAAGGCATTGGAATTTTTCACCCAGAAGCGCTCCTTGCATTGCCGGCAACGTACGGGTCGAAGGAACAGCATCCCCAATGTTCGCTCGCCGGGACGCACGCGCGAATGGTGCGTTCTTTCGCTCCCGCACTTGATGCATTTTGGGTACATGATATCGGGTAGGGTGGCTGTCCTGCTTGAGGAACTCATTGCGGTGTTTGTACCTGTTTTTTTTCCACAAGTCTAAATATTGCCTGTACGGGCGTCAACCACCGAAACCGTGGTATAGCGGAGCTGACTCCGCGGAGTTGTTTTTCCGGAATAGAAAACCGGGCAAGATCGAAGTGCTTCAGCATTTGCAGTCCGACAGCTTTCCGCAACGAAGCCTGAGCCCGGATATTTCACGCATTACGGGATGATGGCGAGGTGTTTTGCGAGCAGATTTGCGTAGCCCGCAGCCTGGACTAGATGCCAGCACCGCCATCGAACACCTCGTTACGTGTCTGCGCCTGGGAAATGACGCTGCCAGGAGGCACACTGCGGGTGAGCCATACATTCCCGCCAATGGTCGAGCCTCGGCCGATAGTGATGCGTCCCAGGATCGTCGCGCCAGCGTAGATGACGACATCATTTTCGACGATAGGATGACGCAAATTGCCTTTTACCAGAGCCCCATGCTCATCCACTGGAAAGCGCTTGGCGCCGAGGGTGACAGCCTGGTACAGGCGCACATGTTCGCCGATGATGGCGGTCTCGCCGATAACCACACCTGTGCCATGGTCTATGAAGAAGAATCCGCCGATTTGCGCACCGGGATGGATTTCGATGCCGGTGGAAGAATGAGCAATTTCAGAAATCATTCTGGCGATCAATGGCGCGCCCAGCCGGTGCAACTCATGCGCCAGCCTGTAATAGGTAATGGCGGTAATTCCGGGATAGCATACCAGAACCTCATCCACGCTTCGTGCAGCCGGGTCTCCTTCATAGGCTGCCTGAATGTCGCTTTCAAGCAAACTGCGTATATGCGGCAGCCTTTGGGCAAAGGCTTGCGTAATTCCCGCTGCCCGCTCTCTTTCAGAATTGCCTGTCGCGTCCGCATCACTAGCAAAGCGCAGTTCACGGCGCACCTGCACCATCAATTCCCGCAGCGTTACATCGAGCGTGTGGCCTACATAATAATCGACGCTTTCATTGGTGAGATCGGGCATTCCCAGACGATTGGGAAACAACACGGCTCCCAGTCCATCCGCAATGCCGACCAGCACCTTGCGGGAAGGAAGCTTGGGGGGCCTGTCGCGTCTCTGCCGGTTTTCCAGGGATTTGAGCCGCAGTGCGCGCAATTCGGACACTACGCCGCCAATTTCCAGCCCTGTTCGTTTCAATCAGAAATATTCCTTCATTTACATTTATTATCACTCAACGTGGCTATTCCTGAGCCTCCTAAGCGTGCCTCCTAAACGTCCTCAAAAAGGTTGGAGCTCAGATAGCGTTCTCCTGAATCCGGCAGAACGACAACAATGGTTTTTCCGGCGCTTTCCGCTCGCCTCGCATGATTTAACGCGGCTGCAACCGCTGCGCCGCATGAAATCCCCGAAATAATGCCTTCTTCGCGTGCAAGGCGACGTGCATAGTGAATCGCATCTTCATTGCTGATCTGCTGTACATCATCCACGAGAGAGAGGTCCAGATTTGCAGGAATGAACCCTGCGCCAATTCCCGGAATTCGGTGAGGTCCGGGTTTCAGCGGTTCACCAGCCCGATGCTGCATGATCACCGGGCTGGCAGCGGGCTCAACGGCGACCGAGATGATGGACTTTTTCTTCGTCCCCTTTATATATCGCGAAACACCGGTAATGGTGCCTCCCGTGCCCACGCCGGCAACAAAAATATCGACTGCCCCGTCGGTATCGTTCCAGATCTCCGGTCCCGTGGTGCGCTCGTGAACGGCAGGGTTGGCCGGGTTGGAAAATTGCTGAAGCAGGAGGTATCGGCCTGGATCGGAAGCAACGATTTCTTCGGCCTTCGCCACCGCGCCTTTCATGCCCCGTGCGCCCTCGGTCAGAACCAGTTTTGCCCCGTAGGCGAGAAGCAGCTTGCGACGTTCCAGACCCATGGTTTCGGGCATGGTCAATGTCAGTGGTATGCCGCGCGCAGCTGCAACAGAAGCAAGGGCGATGCCCGTATTGCCGCTGGTAGGTTCCACCAGTTCTATTCCGGCACAAAGCAGTCCGCGATGCTCCGCGTCTTCGATCATTGCCGCGCCGATACGGCATTTTACAGAATAAGCGGGATTACGGCTTTCGATCTTGGCCAGTACCGTTGCCGGGGCGCCATCCGTGACGCGATTAAGCCGAACCAATGGCGTGCGCCCGATGGTCTGGGAATTATCTTTGAACCAGTGCGGCATTTTCAATGTCAATGCGTCCTTCCATACACGGATTGTCCGGGAGATACTGGAGATTCGAGCATGATCTGCTTCCCGGGAGCCAATTGGCTTATTATTTATTCGGAATTGGAGGTCGATTATAATAGCGGGTTTTATCGCCGGACTGGCTGTTTATCGATGAAGACAATCTCTAAGGCAGCGTGTGAAATTTATTGACCTGCCGGTAGTCGGGCGTGCTCAGGGTATCGTTCGCTTGCCTGGCTCAAAGAGCATTTCCAATCGAATTTTGTTACTTGCTGCGCTGTCGGAGGGGGTAACCGATATATGCGACCTGCTGGCTTCCGATGATACTGCCCGCATGCTCGATGCGCTTTCCACTCTGGGTGTATCCATCCTTCAGATTGGTAAAGACCATTATCGCGTGCAGGGGGTGGGAAGCCAGTTTCCCCTTCGTTTTCCTACAACGGAAGCGGACCTGTTTTTAGGGAACGCAGGGACCGTTTTCCGTCCATTGACAGCCGTGCTGGCGCTTGCTCAAGGGCACTACTGCCTGTCTGGCGTGCCGCGAATGCATGAACGCCCCATTGGCGATCTGGTCGACGCTCTACGTCAAGTGGGCGCGAATATTACCTATCTCGGGAAGGAAGGTTTCCCGCCGCTCCAGATCAAACCCGGGCAGATCCATCCTGGAGAAATGACGGTAAGGGGCAATGTATCGAGCCAGTTCCTTACTGCCCTGTTGATGGTACTGCCTTTCCTGCGAACAGAAATGGATGTATTGCCGACCATCACCGTGACAGGGGAACTGATTTCGCGACCCTACATCGATCTTACCATCGCCTTGATGGCGCGCTTTGGGGTGCAAGTGGAGCGGGAGGACTGGCGACGCTTTACTGTATCCCCAGACCAGCGCTATCGGAGTCCTCGTCAGGTATTCGTCGAGGGTGATGCGTCCTCCGCCTCCTATTTTCTTGCGGCCGGCGCTATCGGGGGAGGGCCCGTACGCATCGAAGGCATAGGACGTGATAGTGTCCAGGGAGATATTCGCTTTGCCGAGGCGCTCGAGCAGATGGGAGCGGATATCAGATTTGGCGATAACTGGATCGAAGCAAGCGCTCCCGGATCCGGTAGCCTGCAAGCAATCGATCTGGACTGCAACCATATTCCGGATGCAGCGATGACGCTTGCAGTGACAGCCTTGTTCGCGCGGGGAAACACCGTTCTCAGGAATATCGCGAGCTGGCGCGTAAAGGAAACTGACCGTATTGCAGCCATGGCGCAGGAATTGCGCAAACTCGGCGCAGAAGTGGAGGAAGGGCACGATTTTCTGCAAATCACGCCGCCCGCCGGGGAACTGATGGCGAATGCGGCTATTGATACCTATGACGATCATCGCATGGCAATGTGCTTTTCTCTCGTGTCTTTTGGCGCGTCTGTTCGAATTAATGATCCCCAGTGTGTCTCAAAGACGTTTCCTGATTATTTCGAAAAATTTGCGGCCATCATCCATGCCGATCCAGCCCAGGGTAAATTCGCCACCCCGGTCGATTCTTTTGATATTTTATGAACGATAAGAATATTCAGGATATTCCCGTCATCGCGATTGACGGTCCTTCTGCTTCCGGCAAGGGCACCGTAGCGCAACGGGTCGCCGCAAAACTCGGCTTTCACTATCTGGACAGCGGCGCGCTGTACCGTCTGGCGGCGCTGGCCGCAATGCGATCGGGAATCGAACTGGGGGATGAGCATGCGCTGAGTGGAGTCGCTGCACATCTGAATGTCGTTTTTGCAGATGCGGAGATACACCTGGACAATGAAAACGTCACGGATGCAATACGTTCGGAAGAATGCGGCAATGCGGCGTCCAGAATAGCCGCTTATCCTCTCGTTCGCGCGGCGCTGCTGGAACGACAGCGCGCATTCTGCCAGATTCCGGGTCTGGTAGCCGACGGGCGCGACATGGGATCGGTCGTGTTTCCCGCTGCCATTCTCAAAGTATTTCTCACGGCGACTGCTGAAACACGTGCTCAGCGGCGTTATAACCAGTTGATGGAAAAAGGGATGGGTGCTAATATTGCCACCCTTTTGCAGGACATACGGGAGCGTGATGCGCGGGATAGCAATCGCAGCATTGCGCCATTGCAATTAGGCACAGGGACACACTTGCTGGATACCACTTCACTCGACATCAACCAGGCGATAGATCGCGTATTGAGTCTGTACGCTGAAATTTCTGCAAAAGGACCCATTTGAGCATGTCGTGTAGAGAGGTTCTATCCGTCAAATCCTATAAGCTTGCCCTCGCTTGGCTTCAAGCGCTCCTGAGTGACAGGAACACGTAAAAAATCCATTTCCCGGACCATTTTGTGTTTTTTCACATTCAATCGCATCGAATGCCGGGTAGCTGGATTCAGGATGAACCAGAGCAGGAAGTGCAGTTGAAGCCGGATATTTCGAATGTCCGGGCAGTTGAAACGTCGGTAATACGTAATACGAGTGCTGCCATATCGTTATGGGCTCTCAAAAAAGAGAACCCTCCAGGGCAGTTATTATTAACCTTAACCCCATGAAAATCTGCCGGTTTTGATGGGACCCCACATCAGGGTTTTTACAATGGCTACTGTTTCCCCCGCTGTCGATTCTTCCGAAAGTTTTGCAGCGTTATTTGAAGAAAGCCTTTCCCGTCAGGAAATGCGTATCGGTGAAGTCATCACCGCCCAGGTCGTCCGGGTCGATTACAACATTGTAGTCGTAAACGCTGGACTCAAATCAGAGAGTTTCATCCCCGTCGAGGAATTCAAGAACGACAAGGGCGAAGTTGAAGCCAAGCCTGGCGATTTCGTCAGCGTCGCCATCGAGGCGCTGGAAGATGGCTATGGTGAAACCCGCCTGTCACGGGACAAAGCGAAGCGCCTTACCGCCTGGCATGATCTGGAAGCTGCGATGGAAAACGGCGCGATCGTATCGGGTATCGTGAGCGGCAAGGTCAAGGGTGGATTGACTGCCATGATCAATGGCATTCGCGCCTTTCTGCCCGGCTCGCTGGTGGATATCCGGCCGGTCAAGGATACGACTCCTTACGAAAACAAGGAGATGGAATTCAAGGTTATCAAACTTGACCGGAAGCGAAACAACGTAGTGGTGTCTCGCCGCGCAGTGCTGGAAGAAACCCAGGGCGCCGACCGCCAGACGTTGCTCGCCAACCTGACCGAAGGTGCCATCGTCAAGGGTATTGTCAAGAATATCACCGATTACGGCGCATTCGTGGATCTGGGAGGTATAGACGGCTTACTGCACATTACCGATCTTGCATGGCGGCGGGTGAAGCATCCCTCCGAGGTCATCAGCGTGGGTGATGAAGTAACCGCGAAAGTCCTTAAATTCGATCAGGAAAAAAACCGCGTCTCGCTGGGCATGAAGCAATTGACGGAAGACCCGTGGGTAGGATTGTCACGACGTTATCCTCCCCATACCCGGCTGTTCGGCAAGGTCAGCAATCTTACTGATTACGGTGCGTTTGTTGAAATCGAGCAAGGCATTGAAGGCCTCGTGCACGTTTCGGAGATGGATTGGACCAACAAGAACGTGTACCCGTCCAAAGTGGTGCAATTGGGCGATGAAGTGGAGGTAATGATTCTTGAGATCGATGAGGAACGGCGGCGCATCTCGCTTGGCATGAAGCAGTGCAAAGTGAATCCGTGGGAAGATTTCGCCATGAATCATCAAAAAGGCGACAAGGTGC
Source organism: Nitrosospira sp. CT (assembly GCF_059489795.1). NCBI lineage: Bacteria > Pseudomonadati > Pseudomonadota > Betaproteobacteria > Nitrosomonadales > Nitrosomonadaceae > Nitrosospira > Nitrosospira sp. CT. Next base: position 12,230 of record NZ_JCAHZJ010000030.1, on the reverse strand, counting down.
GTGGCCAGATCAAATCCATTACGGATTTCGGCGTCTTTATCGGATTGCAAGGCGGGATAGACGGGCTGGTGCATCTTTCCGATCTTTCCTGGAATCAGCCGGGCGAAGAAGCCGTGCGCAATTACAAGAAGGGTGACGAGGTCGAGGCAATGGTATTGTCCATCGATGTGGAGCGCGAGCGTATCTCGCTTGGCATCAAGCAACTGGAAGGCGATCCCTTCAACAGCTTTGTCTCAGTTCACGACAAGAATAGCATTGTCAAAGGTACGGTAAAGTCGATTGATGCGAAGGGCGCCGTGATTTCACTCGAGAATGATGTCGAAGGCTACCTGCGCGCCTCAGAGGTGTCGCGCGACCGGGTTGAGGACATTCGCTCTCATTTGAAGGAAGGTGATGTGGTCGAGGCGATGATTATTAACGTCGATCGCAAGAACCGTGGCATTAATCTTTCCATCAAGGCAAAGGATATGGCAGAGGAATCCGACGCGATGCAGAAGGTGGCAGGTGACGCATCCGCCAGCGCGGGAACCACCAGTCTGGGTGCTTTGCTCAAAGCCAAAATGGATGTTAAGAATACGGAACAATAAAGGGCGTCATGACAAAGTCTGAACTGATCGCGAGGCTTGCAGCTCGCCATCCTCAACTGGGAACAAAAGATGCCGAGCTGGCAGTCAAGGTTATACTTGACGCGATGGCGAAGAGTTTGTCACAAGGACAGCGTATTGAAATTCGCGGATTTGGCAGTTTCGATCTGAACTACCGTCCTCCGCGTGTCGGGCGTAATCCGAAATCGGGAGAAAAAGTCCGGGTACCGGAAAAATACGTCCCTCATTTCAAGGCAGGAAAGGAAATGAGGGAGCGGGTGGATCAGAAAAACTGAAAAACACAAATTGAACGGATGGATATAATGGCGGCATGATTGAAAGATCATGCCGCTTTTTTATGCAGGGGGAACGCGCTCGCCGATTGCGTGCGCGGTGTCGTCCTGGTTTGAGCAATGCTCCTGATGTCAACCCAAGTTCTTTTCCGGAAAAACTGATCATGCGCTATCTGATATGGTTCCTGCGGATTGTGCTGTTTCTCCTCCTGCTGGGCTTTGCCGTGAGAAATGTCGAACCGGTAACGCTTTATTATTACTTCGGTTATGAATGGACGGCACCGCTGGTACTGGTAATATTGTTTTTCTTTGCTCTCGGGGTGGCGCTTGGCGCAGCAGGCTGCCTCGCCATCGTATTCAGGCAAAGACGGCAACTCGCCTCATACCGGAGAAAATATGACGTCCCGGACGCTCATCTGTAAGTCCACTATACCTTCCTGTGATTTCCGTTCCCGATAAATTGCGTATGAATGATCCCCGTATTATCGTCGCCCTGGATTTTCCGGACTCAATGTCCGCACTCAATCTTGTAGCCCGCCTGGATCCCTCGCTATGCCGGCTTAAAGTCGGCAAAGAGCTCTTCACCGCTGCCGGGCCGCAGCTGGTGGAAACGATGATGGGTAAAGGTTTCGAGATCTTCCTCGATCTGAAATTCCACGACATTCCCACAACCGTGGCAAATGCGTGCAGGACAGCCGCAGCCTTGGGAGTGTGGATGATGAACGTGCATGCGCTGGGTGGAAGAAGAATGCTGGCAGCAGCGCGTGAAGCCGTGACGCCGGGAACAGCCAGGCTCATCGCAGTGACGCTGCTGACCAGCATGGATCAGAGCGATCTCGATGAGGTGGGCCTGAAGGGCGAACCGCAGGACGTGGTGCAGCGTCTTGCATCGCTTACACGGGATTGCGGCCTGGATGGAGTCGTATGTTCCGCGCTCGAGGCGTCCAGGCTGAGAAAGGCGATGGGTGCGGATTTCTGTCTGGTCACGCCGGGAATACGGCCAGCCGATAGTTCTCCGGATGAACAGCGGAGGATATCAACCCCTCGTCAGGCGATTGAGAACGGATCGGATTATCTTGTTATTGGCAGACCTATTACCCAGGCGACTGAACCTGTGGAGATGCTGAGCCAGCTGAACAAGGATATCGAAGATATCAGGGATGTCAGTCACTTCGATAATTTCTGAGAGAGATGAAGCCTGTGCCCAGAATCTGTCGAAGGGCTTGCTGATTCAGAAAAAATCGTTATCTATTTCGCCCACAAGTCGGATCTGGCCTCGCGCTTTTTCTTTCGGTTTATCCGGCTACCCTCGAAGTCACCCCAGAGTTTGTTTTTATTTGATTTTGCATGCTTTACCATCCTGGTAGTGGCAGGTTCAAGCCAATTATCAAATTCGGCAGTATTGAGATCGAAGCCCCTGTATGCGTTTTTCATATACTGTTCTCCACGAGAGAAACTGTCGGATAGAGTAGCAATTACTGAACGTTCTAATCGAGCCTGCCGCAAATCGCAAACCGGAACAGATCCATCGGTCCCATCTCTGCGATAAGCGTTAGGGGAATCTTCTACAGTTTGGCTACGCGCCTCTGTTCGCTTTCCCACATAAGTCGGATCGAGCAGGCGCTGACAGTTTTTGCGCTCGCGACAGATTTTTTCTGCCGGGAAGCACGGGTAGCGTTGTACTCCAAATGAAATGGATGAAAGGCTGGCGAGCCGGGCAGAGCGTCTGGCGTGATGAGAAGCTCTTTTTGCGGTTTGCTATATTCCGACGCTACAAAAAGTCGCATTGACCCTTTGTAAAGGTGGGCGTAGAGTTAGATTCAGGGGAATGCTTGGATTCGATTTCACTGATTTCAAGCGTATTCCCTCTCTAACGTGGAGGATATCGTTATGTCCGACTATCATCTCCTCCCGGTGCAGCGTCTCACGGGCGCTGTACGGGTGGCAACGCCAGTCCAGCCTGCACCGGTAACTCTGACATCACCCGCGCTCGTCGTAATGACCGACTTACGGCATATTCCGGCCGCTGTAATCGAGCCGGATGTGACCATGGAGTCGGCTAATGCCTATATGATGCTGCGCGGAATACGATCTCTGCTTGTGTTGAATGGGGACAAGCTTCTCGCAGGCATTATCACAGCGACCGACATTCTTGGGGAAAAACCGCTGCGTTTCATTCAGGAAAGGTGTGTCAAGCACAATGAAATTCTTGTTTCCGACATCATGACCCCTTTGGATCGGCTGGAAGCGATTCACATGTCAGAAATCCAGCATGCAAGAGTCGGAAATATCATCGCCAGCCTGTGTGACACCGGGCGGCAGCATACCCTCGTAATAGAGAATGGGGTGGATGGCGCGCCCACCGTTTGCGGAATTTTTTCCCTGACGCAAATCGAAAAGCAACTCGGGACTATCATTCCTTCAGTGGAAATTGCCAGGACCTTTACCGAAATAGAGGCGGCGCTCGCGGCAGGCTGATGTCTTATTGATTCGGCGAGCAAACAGTACAAACGTCATACCGGCGAAAGCCGGTATGACGTTCAAAGCAGGCCATTATTGGTTTGAGCTGGGTTCCGAGGCACTTAACCGCCGCACGATCCGCGTTCGATGCGCACGCCTACTTTTTTTACACCGCGAATCGCGCTGAGTTTCGCCACGCTTACCTTGATCCACGGTGATTTGAATTCGAGCAGGATGGTCTGGGCGATGTGCTCGGCCAAGGCTTCAAGCAGGGAAAAATGTCTTTCGGAAAGGATCTCCTGAATGCGCTGCACAATAAGGGCATAATCCAGCGCATCCTCGAAATTGTCGGTCTGACAGGCCCGGCTTGCAGGCAATGCGATCTCCAGATCAAGCTGGATCATCTGCGCAACTTTGAGCTCCCACGGGTAAATTCCAATCAGTGTTTTAACTTTGAGTTCGTGCAGGAAGATAATATCCATTGTTAAGCATTAAAGCACCGGCGAGCAACATTGCCGAAGCTGTTTTCAAGTAGAATCAGCAGGGGATTTTATTCTATTTGCAAAAATGACGCTGATAGCTTTGGTTCTGCCAGCATATTTGCTGGGCTCGATTTCCTTTGGCGTGCTGGCGAGCCGGTTCTTTCAACTGCCTGATCCGCGCACGTACGGCTCCGGCAATCCCGGCGCCACGAACGTCCTTCGATCCGGGAAAAAATCCGCAGCGATATTTACATTGCTGGGGGACGCAGGGAAAGGCTGGCTTGCGGTCGTGCTGGCGGAGTATTATGCACCCTTTTTGGGCCTGGGTAACGAGGCAGTTGCGGCAGCGGCCCTGGCGGTTTTTCTGGGCCACCTGTTTCCCATGTTTCTGCATTTCAGGGGTGGGAAGGGAGTGGCGACCGCGCTGGGGATACTGCTGGGATTCAATCCCTGGATGGGATTGCTTGCGGTCACCGTCTGGCTCGCAGTAGCGGTAATCTGGCGTTTTTCATCGCTGGCGGCAATAGCGGCAGCAGGCCTGGCGCCATTCTATGCCTTATTTTTTCTCGGCTTCGAAGCGCGCACCCTTGTTGTTTTCATCATGTCCCTGCTGCTCATCTGGCGGCATAAGTCAAATATCGCCGACCTGATCGCTGGCAGGGAATCGCGTATTGGCAAGCGCAACACCTCTTGAGGGATGCTGCGCAACCCGCCTTCCCGGCTATGTCCGGAGAGCAGAGCAAGTCCGAAAACCGATGGCATCTTGATGGCATCTTATGTGTCCTGGCCAATTTTTTCCTGCATTTCCAGATCCCAGCGAGCGTTTATCGTAAACCTGCCGGGCTTTAAACTCTCGGTTTCTCCAGATTCCAAGCCAGATTCCAGGCGCATCGCCCCTGCAAATGCGATCATCGCGCCGTTGTCGGTGCAGAATTCGAGTTTGGGATAATATACCGTAGCGCCAATCGTTTCCGCCCTGCGGTCGAGATTGCTTCTCAGCTGGCGGTTTGCTCCCACCCCGCCGGCCACCACCAGTTGGGTAAGTCCCGTTTTTGCAAGGGCTGCAAGCGATTTCTCGGTCAGCACTTCGACCGCCGCCTCCTGGAAAGCCTGTGCGATCGCGCCGCGACTCTGCGATGTCATCTCGTGTTTGTTCACCAGTGTCAGCACCGCTGTTTTGAGACCACTGAAGCTGAAATTGAAATCGCCGCTGTGGAGCATGGGACGTGGAAGCTCGAAAGGCAAGGATTGGCCTGTCCGGGAAAATTCATCCGCCAGTCGGGAAAGTGCGGGGCCCCCTGGATAACCCAGTCCGAGCAGCTTGGCTGTCTTGTCGAAGGCTTCTCCTGCCGCATCATCCACAGTTTCGCCAAGCAATCGGTATTGCCCCAGACCGGTCACTTCCATCAACTGCGTATGGCCGCCCGATACGAGCAGCGCTACGAATGGAAAAGCAGGGGCAGGGTCGGAGAGCAGAGGAGATAAAAGATGGCCTTCGAGGTGGTGAATCCCGAGCACGGGAACTTTGAGCGCAAAGCCAAGCGCGGCTGCCACGCTTGCGCCTACGAGCAACGCGCCCGCGAGCCCCGGACCCCGAGTGTATGCGATGGCCTCCAGGTCTTGCAGTGTGAGGCCGGCTTCGGCAAATATCTCCCGGATGAGGGGCAGCAGCCGCCTGATATGGTCGCGGGAGGCGAGTTCCGGAACCACTCCGCCATATTCCCCGTGCATTTCAGTTTGGGAATATAGCGCATGGCTCAGTAGGCCCTGCCGGGTGTGATAAAGCGCGACACCCGTTTCGTCGCAGGAGGTTTCAATTCCGAGTACTAGCAATTGAGGTAGAGAGAATCAGATTCTTTACAGGAGTTTTTTAGGAATTGTTACTTGTTATATAATAGCGGGCTGTCTATATTTAGACGAAGACGAGTCGTCACTTTTTATTGATCAACATTTTCAGGAAAGGAACCACATCTTCATGACCACTATTAAAGTCAAGGAAAACGAGCCCTTTGAAGTCGCAATGCGCCGCTTTAAGCGGACGATAGAGAAAACAGGCCTGCTTACGGAGTTGCGTGCCAGGGAATTTTACGAAAAACCGACCGCTGAGCGCAAGCGGAAGCTGGCAGCAGCAGTAAAACGTACCTACAAGCGCCTGCGCAGCCAGTTGCTTCCACCGAAACTTTACTAGTTCAAGTCAGTCGAAAAATAAAAGTTATCTGTAAATCTCTGTAAATTCTGTTCGGCCGCCGTGAGTCTGAAACAGCAAATAACCGAAGATATGAAAGCCGCGATGCGAGCGGGTGAGGCGCGGCGGCGTGATGCCATCCGGCTGTTGCAGGCTGCGATAAAGCAGCGTGAGGTGGATGAGCGCAAAGAGCTGGATGATGCGGCCGTTGTTGCCGTTATCGAAAAAATGCTCAAGCAGCGCAGAGACTCCATTGTTCAATATGAAGCAGCACACCGGCAGGATCTCGCAGATGCAGAGAAGTATGAAATGGAGGTGCTGCAATCCTACATGCCTCAGGCATTGAGCGATACCGAGGTGGAATGCGCTGTCGCTGAAGCGATTTCCACTGCCGGCGCCAAGGGACAACAGGATATGGGGCGGGTAATGGCGCTGCTCAAGCCCAGGCTTTCCGGGCGGGCGGATATGAGCAAAGTATCTGCTCTGGTCAAGACCAGACTCGCCGTCTGACATATCGCTTGCGGCCTCATTGAGGTAGCGGACTTCAATTGCAGGTACTGCGTGTATCAAAAGTGGGATGTTCTTTTCTCACAAGTGAGTTTCAAGTGAGTTTTCTGCCCGCGCTCCACTCTCCATATGCTTGCCTGATCTGTCATAAATGATTTCACAATCATTCATTCAGGAACTGCTCGACCGGACAGACATTGTCGATGTCATCGAGCGCGACGTGCCCCTCAGGAGAGCAGGCGCGAACTACAGCGCCTGCTGCCCGTTTCATAGTGAAAAAACCCCCTCCTTCACGGTAAGCCCCACCAAGCAGTTTTACCATTGTTTCGGTTGCGGTGCCCACGGTAATGCCATTGGTTTCGTGATGGAGTACGGTGGCATGCACTTCGTGGAGGCTGTGAATGAACTTGCGGCTCGAGTCGGGCTCCAGGTCCCCGTGCAACAAGCTGAAACGGGGCCAGGGTCTCAATCGGATTCTGCACAGGCAAAGCCGGACAGAACAGAGGGAACAGAACATTCCCCGGGTGCGCTGCTTGAGGCAATGAAGGTTGCCGCGCGTTTTTACCGGGAGCAACTCAAGCTTTCGAAAAATGCGATTGACTATCTGAAGCAGCGCGGCCTGACGGGCGCAACCGCTGCGCGTTTTGGTATCGGATATGCCCCCGCAGGCTGGCAGAACCTGCACGCTCCATTCTCCGGGCAACCGGAGAATGTCAGGAAACGCCTGCTGGTACAGGCCGGGTTGATGGTCGAGGGCGATGGGGGCAAGTGTTATGACCGGTTTCGCGATCGCATCATGTTTCCCATCGTCAATCTCAAAGGGATGATTGTCGGATTTGGGGGCAGAGTGCTGGAGAAGGGGGAGCCCAAGTATCTCAATTCCCCGGAAACGCCTTTGTTCCAGAAAGGCCGCGAACTCTACAATCTCTTTGGCGCCCGGCGTGCGATCCGGGAAGCGGGAAAGGTTATCGTAGTGGAGGGCTACATGGATGTAGTGGCTCTTTCCCAGTATGGAATCGAATACGCGGTAGCTACCCTGGGCACTGCCACCACGCCTTACCATATCCAGAAGCTGCTGCGGCAGACCGATAATATCGTCTTTTGCTTTGATGCAGACAGTGCTGGAAAAAAAGCAGCCTGGCGCGCCCTGGAGGACAGCCTCGCACAGCTTGCCGACGGCAAGAGCATCAGTTTTCTTTTTCTGCCAGAGGGGGAGGATCCTGACAGTTACATCCGCAACCATGGCAGGAGCGCCTTCGAAAAACTGCTTGAGCAAACATTGCCCCTATCTGTTTTTCTTTTCAGGGAACTGTCGGCGCGAGCCGACCTCAAAAGTAGCGAGGGCCGTGCCAAGCTGGTGCAGGATGCCAAACCCTTGCTGGGGCGAATTACTGCACCCGGGCTTGCATTGATGCTGGTGAAGCGATTGACGGAGATCAGTGGTCTGAGCGAGCGGGAGTTGGAGGGTATTTTGAAGATCAGACGGGTTACCGCTTTTCCGGTCCACGAAAAGCCTTCCCGTCCGAAGCCTGTTTCTCCCTACGAATGGCTGCTCCAGGTATTGTTGTACCACCCTGTCTATATCCAGAAGCTTGACAGGGAGCTGCTTGCGTATGACCAGAAATATGAGAAAGAAGTAGCAGCGCTGGCGGCACTGGTTGAATTTATCGACGCCCACCCCCACATGGGAGAAGGTACGGCGATACCTTTGATGGTTGTTTATTTTCGCGATAGTCCCCATCGGGCGCTCCTTGAGCAGGCGGCAAGCAAAACACTGGGCTGGGACGGCGAGATCGACCTGGAAGCGGAATTTGCCGGAGCGATGGCGCGATTACATGAGATGAAACGCAAGCAACGCATGGTAGTGCTGCACAATAAATCCCTGAGCGCCCTTACCCTTGAGGAAAGGCAAGAGCTTCAGCGAATGGGGATGCCCTGAAGCAGAACTGCCAGCTGTGGCATGAATGCGAGCATGTTCTGATATAATGGAAAAATTTTACTTTTCAACGAGAAGAACTCGGAAAAGAACGTGATCAAACCCGGGCACAAGTTCAAGCAGCGGTAAAAGCAAAGACGGCTGTGTCTGCCGAAGTTTCGAGTCAATCTGAGGGCGAGGTTCGGATGGCAATCAAGGAATCTGAAGATATGAAGAAGCTGTTGAGAGCGCAGGCGAAAGAAGCAGCAGCAAAAGAACTGACGAAGGTGGATGAAGAAATGTTCGAAAATGACAGTGAAACGGAAACAGATTCAATGGCTAAAGCTCCAGAGCAGGTGATCGAGATTGCGAAGGCAGTGATGGCGGCAAAAGAGCCTGCCCTCGCCAATGGCAAGATCGCAAGATCAAAGGCGGTCAGGGAAGGAAAAAACTCCCAAGCCAGGGATCCGGAAAAAGCCACAGCCTCCCAGGAGCTCGAGGCGCGCCGCCTGCGTCTCAAGAACCTGATCGTGCAGGGCAAGGAGCGCGGCTATCTCACTTACGCCGAAATCAATGATCATCTTCCCGACGACATGCTCGACGCGGAGCAGATCGAGAATATCATCAGCATGATCAACGACGTCGGGATTTCCGTTTATGACGAAGCGCCCGACGCAGAAACGCTGCTCATGTCTGAAACCGCGCCTACCGTGGCCGATGAGGATGTGGTGGAAGAAGCGGAAGCCGCGCTTTCCACCGTGGATTCGGAGTTCGGGCGCACGACCGACCCTGTCCGGATGTATATGCGCGAAATGGGTTCGGTGGAACTGCTGACGCGTGAGAGCGAAATCGAAATCGCAAAACGTATCGAGGACGGCTTGAAGCACATGATCCAGGCGATTTCCGCCTGTCCGACAACCATAGCCGGAATTCTCGAACTCGCCGATAGAGTGTCGAAAGACGAGATGCGTGTCGATGAGCTGGTGGATGGGTTGCTCGATCCCAGCACGGAAGAAATTATCAGCGAAGAGATTTCCGATGAATCCCTGGAACAGGAATTGAACTCGGACGCAGGAGAAGACGACGATGTCACCGCAGTTGCAAATGCCAACCTCCTCAAGCTGAAAAATGACGCGCTGGAGCGTTTTGAAGTGATTCAAAAGGCTTATGACGAGATGCAGAAAGTGCTCGAAAGGAAAGGGTCGGGCAACAAAGCCTATAAAGACATCCAGGAGCAGATTTCATCCGAGCTGATGGCTATCCGTTTCTCTGCCAAAATGGTTGAGCGACTGTGCGATACGCAACGCGCGCTGGTGGATGAAATGCGCGGTTACGAGCGAAAAATAATGGAGCTTTGCGTAAGCAAGGTGGGAATGACGCGTAACCACTTCATCAAGACCTTCCCCGGTAACGAGAGCAACCTGAACTGGGTGGATGAGGAGATTGCGCTCGGAAAGCCCTACAGCGCCGCGCTGGAACGTTATCGCCCCGAGATCGTGGAACAGCAACAGAACCTGCTCGCACTGCAAAAGCAGGTAGGTATTCCCTTGAAGGAACTCAAGGAAATCAACCGTCGCATGTCCACGGGCGAGGCGAAGGCGCGCCGCGCCAAACGTGAAATGACCGAAGCGAATTTGCGACTGGTGATTTCCATCGCCAAAAAATACACCAATCGGGGATTGCAGTTTCTCGATCTCATTCAGGAAGGCAACATCGGCCTGATGAAGGCGGTGGATAAATTCGAATACCGGCGCGGATACAAGTTTTCTACCTACGCAACCTGGTGGATTCGTCAGGCCATCACGCGTTCCATCGCGGATCAGGCGCGTACCATCCGTATCCCGGTGCATATGATCGAAACGATCAACAAGATGAACCGCATTTCCCGCCAGATCCTGCAGGAAACCGGGCAGGAGCCGGAGCCCGCCATCCTCGCGCAGAAAATGGAAATGCCGGAAGAGAAGATTCGTAAAATTCTCAAGATTTCCAAGGAACCGATTTCCATGGAAACCCCGATTGGAGACGACGAAGATTCTCATCTCGGAGACTTCATCGAGGATTCAGCCACCATGGCGCCTGCGGATGCGGCGGTTTATGCCAGCCTGCGCGATGTTACGAAAGATATACTGGATTCGCTGACACCGCGTGAAGCAAAAGTACTGCGCATGCGTTTCGGCATCGAAATGAATACCGACCACACGCTGGAGGAAGTCGGCAAGCAGTTCGATGTGACGCGCGAACGCATCCGCCAGATCGAGGCCAAGGCACTGCGCAAGCTACGCCATCCGTCCCGTTCCGAGCGCCTGCGCAGCTTCCTGGATACTGAAGGCTGATCAGCCTTCAGTATCCAGTTCAATACAATTCCAGGTTAAGAGTTTTAAAGTTGTAAGAGGGTCTGTAGCTCAGTCGGTTAGAGCAGGGGACTCATAATCCCTTGGTCGTTGGTTCGAGTCCAACCAGACCCACCAATAAATATGCGGCCTTCAGTATGGGGGCCGTTTTTATTCTTCTCCTAGGCACACTTTTGGCACACCGGGCCGAGAGAAATCCCTTCTTCACGCCCTTAATCGTGTCACTCGACTGACTGCAGTAAAGTCCCTTTCATCCTGGCCCCTTAGTTGCGTGCACATCACATGTCGTGGGTTATTCACGTACCCGTTCTCTTCATCTCTTCTTTGTTTCTCCTTTTTCCATCTTCGCACCCCCCTGTTCTTTAACTATCTATCGTTCAGCTCGATTCAGCGATTGAGATCATAGGACTTAAATGCTCGCAAGGGAAAATCGTTTATGTCATCGTCACCTGGGCCGTCGTAGTCATCTATATCCATATCGCCTTCCAGATAAACCTGTAACCTTTACTTCATCAGTGTTTAACTAGAATTGGGCACTTGTGTACGCACCTCACTGTACAATCTACGGTGAGTGACGACATGGCTGGGGATTAAATAAAATAGCCGTGGAAGAACAACTTAAAAACGTAAAAGAGGGAGTTTCGGTGATTGTTGAGGTTATCAAGGCCGCAGGTGATAATCCGAAGGTAAAAGAAGCCGGAGGTGAGCTGGGTAAAACGGCCCTTACCCTTACGAAAGCTATCAACAATATATTACTTCCAGTGGCTGCAGTGAACTTTGCTTTCGATAAAGCTAAGGTGTATTTTGCCAACCAGTTCCCGATCGACATAGCACAGAAAGCGGCCGGTATTCCCCAGGAAAAAATCGTTGAACCAAAAGCTTCCATTGCAGGGCCTGCACTTCAAGGTCTTGCCTTCTCTCATGAAGAAAAAGATTTAAAAGAAATGTATTTAAATCTTCTTGTTTCGGCAATGGATGATCGCGCGGGGAACCTAGCACATCCTGCTTTTGTTGAGATAATTAAACAGCTCAGCGCAGAGGAGGCAAAATTACTTCAAACGGTGCTTGCTTCGGATTATTCCTTTCCTATAGCAGAAATTTACTTTACGCGAGATACGGGTAAGTTACACCTCACTGTAAATACACTTTATCGTCACCTGCTTGATTCAAGAGATGAGAAACTACAACCTATCGAGGCCCCATCTTTACCCGCAATGGTAGATAATTGGATACGGCTTGGACTCGTTGATGTTAATTATCAGCGAACGCTCGTTGACGAAGATTACAGTTGGATTGAAAGGCGTCCCGAATTTATCTCTGAGGGTAATAAAGTGTAGTAGTTTAGATTTGATCGGACAGTAGGGCCTTGCGAAAAGCGGGGTTACCCGGTTTGATAGAGGTGCGAATCTTTATCAAATTGAGCGCTGAAAGCGCAAAGGAGTAACCCCATGAG
>NZ_JCAHZJ010000029.1:0-21956 GCF_059489795.1 Nitrosospira sp. CT | reverse complement strand
CAAGCCTGCACCGTCAGTTGCAGTTGAGGAGTGCGAGATCAGGTTTGCTGGATTCCGGTACAAGATCGACCCAGTCATTTGCGGGATTTGTCGGAATGCCCTCAAGTCTGCCTCCACCCTGCCCAGCCTCATGGAGCTTGCGCGTCTTGCAACGCGCCCTGCTTCCGGTGACGCCAATTGAATCAATGCCAGCGCGCTTATGCAACGCGATGGATCGGGCTAGCGGGTAAAGCTGTAGCAGAAATGGTCAGTGAATGGGGCGCAGGTGAGGGGAGGGGTTAGCCCTATTCTGATAGCTCCTCCCATGCCCAGGTCTTGCCGTTGGTTGAGGGCAAAGCCTTGAGCGGCCTGAGCCATTTCATGAAGTAGTAGGGCGACTCTGGCCGCAGTACTCTCCTATTTATGTTTTTTCCGTTATAGACCACAACTCCTCTATCAGCGTCTTGCACTCAATCAATCGCTGCCGGATAAAAGGACGCAAGGTTCCCAGGTGTTCATCAGAGAGTGTGTTGAGTGCGCGCCTCATTCGTTCCGGTGAGTCCGCAACCCGAATCCGCTCATCCTCTGGAAGATGCGCAAAGACTTCATCCAGAATGGGGCGCACTTCCTCCATCAGCACTTCCGCCTTCGTCTCCTTTGCTTGCAGTTGGGCGAGAGCCTCTGTCCGTTCTTCAGGAGTGCCACCGACCACTTTCACTTCACTTGAGCCATCCCTGTAATACAAACGAATAGCTGCGCATTTCAGCTTGCCGTTTTGGGCATCCTTCAGGAGATTGTTGAGTGCGTCCGTTACCCTTCGCTGGTTGCGTTTTTCATCCAAATCGGTAACTTCTGTAGACGATGTATCGTTGTTCACAACAACATTTCCTTTGGCAAGGAATCTATTTCTTTGAGTTCCTTGAGCTTCCTGACCACGGCCTGGCTCAGGTTTTTGGTGCTTTTGGGATTCTGGGCCGTAATCAAGAGGCCATCCTCCACGACATGAGAGCCAAACGGCATCATTGCCTTGCTGTATCGCCCCCCTCGCTTTTGTAGTTCTTCCTCCAGATTGAACGGGACCGCTTCGTCGCGGTTTGCCAATTTCTCTTCTTTCCAGGAGAAGCCCGTCACCTCCTTACTCTCAACAAGATATGTTCCGTCGCTCAGTTTCACTTCCAGCAGGCCGCAAGGTCCATGGCACGCGGCCGAAACAACCTTGCCGGATTCATAGAATCTGGCAGTCAATTCCGCCAATGATGCGTTTTTCGGGAAGTCGAACATGACGCCGTGGCCACCCGTCATATAGATAGCATCGTACCCGGCCGGATCCACCTCGGACACTTTCAACGTGTTATCCAGCAGACTCATGAAGGCTTTGTCTTCGTAACGCCTGGAAAGACTCCCTTTGAGGCCGATGGCATCGCCCATTTCGGTGATGAGCAGGCTTTCGGGATCAAGGGGGACTTTGCCGCCCGACGGACTGGCAATATCCATCTTATAGCCTGCTTCTTCAGCAACATCCCAAAATTCGACGAGTTCGCTAAGCCACAATCCCGTTCTGTATCCCACCTTCTCAAACGTATCCGAATTAGTAACGATGATAAGAATCCTGTTGGTCGCAGTCATTTTTTGCTCCTATGTGTAATGGCTACCAGTTAGCTGGTGCGATAGCCAAGTCTATTCAATACCATGAGTCTTTCAGACTGATCTGCTCGGTTATCAACATAGTTCAGTAGAATGTTTGCAAATTGATGTTGAAGCCGCGAATGGCTTGCATCCAGGGTCCAGTTAATCCAATGAGGTTTTCCCCTGTTGCCGGGGATAGACCAGGGATAGGATTGTGGATAAGTCCCTTAACCCTTTGTTTCGGCTTGATCTAATGAAATTGGTCAGATTTGTTGCAGCAGTGCGCTGGAGGCGGCCGCCTCTGGAGAAACCCGTTGAATGGCTTGATCCGACTTTTCATAGGGAAAATCGATGGACAGCATCTGGGCAAATTTGTCGACGGAATGTGGGAGCTTCCTGGTCCTGGCCACTGATAGTGGTAGGTGGACGAACTCCTACCTGGTTGTTTGTTGCAATAGCCAAAAGGGATATGCGTGCGTCACTCTCAAATGGATAGAATGTTCCGTACACGATCGATTATGCCAGGCATAATCATCGCATTGACGCTGGCGCTGCCAGGTTGCGACAGCGAGCAGGCGGACGGCGGGGATGCGCCGCCTCCCCCGGAAGTCAGCGTCGCCCAGGTAGTCTCCAAGCCGGTGCAACAATGGGATGAATACACTGGCCGTGTCCGCGCGATCCATACCATTGAACTGCGAGCCCGCGTAAGTGGCTATGTGCAGCGCGTCGCGTACAAGGAAGGCCAGGAGGTAAAGAAGGGCGACCTGATGTTCCTCATCGATCAGCGCCCCTATCGGATAGCACTGGCTAATGCGCGGGCACAGCTCGATCGTGCACGCGTGGCGGAACAGCTCGCAAGCATGCGGGATAAGAATGCCCGGCTGCTGATAGAATCCGAGGCAATCTCTCGCGAAGAGTTGGACACGCGCCGCACCACGCACACGCAGACCTCCGCGGATATCGATGCTGCCGAGGCGTTGGTAGCCGATGCGAAGCTCCAGCTGGAATTTACGGAGGTGCGCGCACCAGTGGCTGGAAAAACGAGCCGCGCCCTGGTAACCGCCGGTAATATGGCCGTTGCCGACCAAACCATACTGACCACGATAGTGTCGCAGGACCCGATGTACGTATACTTCGACGTCGACGAGAACAGCTACCTGCGCTACGGCGAACAGGAGCGCGATGGGGAAGGTGCGCCGGCCGGCACTTCGGTACGCGTCGGCTTGGCCAACGAGGAAGGCTATCCCCACGTAGGCGCGATCGACTTCTTCGACAACCAGGTCAATTCCGAGGTTGGAACCATACGCGTGCGCGCCGTGCTTTCCAATGCTGACCGCATTTTCACCCCGGGCTTGTTCGTGCGGGTGCAATTCGTCAGCGGCAGGAAGGAAAATGCTCTGCTGATCGATGACAAGGCCGTGATGACAGATCAGGACCGCAAGTACGTCTACGTGGTGGACAAGGAGAATAAAGTCCAGCGCAAGGACATCGTGCCCGGCCGCATGGCGGAAGGATTGCGCGTGATACAGTCCGGCCTTGCGTCTGACGACAGGATCGTCGTTGCCGGCCAGCAAAAAATCCACTTTCCCGGTATGTTGGTTAAACCCAATGAAATCCCGATGACTGGGCTGTAAGGCGCGGTGAGGTAAACTTCAGTGGATTTCTCCAGATTCTTTATCGACCGGCCGATCTTCGCGGCTGTGCTGTCGATCGTGATTTTTGCCGCCGGCCTGATTGTGATCCCCCTGCTGCCGAACAGCGAATATCCGGAAGTCATCCCGCCCACCGTTCTCGTGCGTACCAACTACCCGGGCGCCAATCCGAAAGAGATTGCCGAATCGGTAGCCGTGCCGCTGGAGGAAGCCATCAACGGTGTTGAAGGCATCATGTACCTGAAGTCTGTCGCCAGTTCCGACGGCACTCTGCAGGTAGTGATCACCTTCATGCCCGGCGTGGATCCGGATATCGCCGCGGTGCGCGTGCTGAACCGGGTGAGCCAGGCGCTGCCGCGCCTGCCGGAGGCGGTGCGGCAATATGGCGTGACGACGCAAAAGCAATCCCCGACGCCGTTGATGTACATGAACCTGTTCTCGACGGACGGGCGCTACGACTCGCTCTATTTGCGCAACTACTTGGTGCTGCATGTCAAGGATGAGCTATCCCGGCTGCACGGCATCGGCGATGTGCAGCTGTTCGGCTCGGGCGACTACGCGATGCGTATCTGGCTCGATCCGGATAAGGTCGCCTCGCGCGGCTTGACAAGCGGCGACGTGCTCAATGCGCTGCGCGAACAGAATGTGCAGGTATCGGCGGGCCAGCTCGGTGCCGAGCCTTCGCCCAACAAACCGGATTTCCTTATTTCAATCAATGTGCGCGGCCGTCTCAGCACGGAAGCCGAATTCGGGGATATCATTCTGAAGAGTGGCCCGAATGGAGAGGTGGTGCGCCTGTCAAACGTGGCGCGCGTGGAACTCGGCTCCGGCAACTATACCGTACGCGCGTATAACAACAGGAACACCAACGCCACGGTAGGCGTCTTCCTCTCGCCGGGCGCCAATGCCTTGGCGGTAGCAAACTCGGTGTATGCAAAGATGGATGAGCTATCCAAGCGCTTCCCGCCGGGCATCGTCTACGATCCGACATGGGACCCCACCGTTTTTGTGCGCGATTCGATCCGGGCTGTGCAGAACACGCTGCTGGAAGCCATTTCGCTCGTCGTGGTTGTCGTGATACTTTTCCTGCAAACCTGGCGTGCGTCGATCATCCCCCTGATCGCGGTGCCCGTGTCGGTAGTAGGCACCTTTGCAGTGCTGTACCTGCTCGGTTTTTCGATCAACACATTGACCTTGTTCGGTCTCGTGCTGGCGATCGGGATTGTCGTCGACGATGCCATTGTCGTCGTCGAGAATGTCGAACGCAACATCGAGGAAGGGCTGGCGCCACTTGCCGCTGCTCATCAGGCGATGAAGGAGGTATCGGGCCCTATCATTGCCATTGCGCTGGTGCTGTGCGCGGTATTCGTGCCGATGGCCTTCCTGACGGGTGTAACCGGCCAATTCTACAAGCAGTTCGCAGTGACCATTGCGGTTTCCACGGTAATCTCAGCCATCAATTCATTGACCCTGTCACCCGCATTGGCGGCCATGCTGCTCAAAAGCCACGACACGCCCAAGGATGTGCTATCGCGGGTGATGGAGCGTTTGCTCGGCTGGGTATTCCGTCCCTTCAACCGCTTCTTCCGGCGTAGCTCCGGGAGCTATCATCGTACCGTCGGGCACGCGCTGACAAAACGCGGGCTCGTGTTCACCGTCTACCTCATGCTGCTCGCCTGCACCGCGCTTCTGTTTAATAAGGTGCCGGATGGTTTTATCCCGACACAGGATAAACTTTATCTCTTCACCGGCGCCAAGCTGCCGGAGGGCGCGTCGCTTGCGCGCACGGACGAGGTCGTGCGCAAGATGGTCGATATCGCCCTTGGCACCGAGGGCGTGGAGAAAGTGGCAGCCTATGCGGGCCTCAATGCCTTGCAGGTTACCAACACGCCTAATTTCAGCGCCGCCTATGTCATCCTCAAGCCGTTCGATCAGCGCAGCCGCAGCGCCAGCGCCATCGTCGCGGAGCTCAATGAAAAATTCTCTTCCATTGAGGAGGGTATTACCTTCGCATTGATGCCGCCGCCGATCGAGGGATTGGGCAATGGTTCCGGTTACTCGCTTTACGTGGAGGATCGCGCCAGCCTGGGTTATGGCGCGCTGCAGGATGCGACCAGAGCCTTCCAGGGCAAAATTGCGCAGACCTCGGGATTCACTTATCCGGTCAGTGCTTATCAGGCAAATATTCCCCAGCTCGAAATCAAGGTTGATCGCACCAAGGCCAAAGCGCACGGCGTGTCACTGAGCGAACTGTTCAATACGCTGCAAATCTATCTGGGCTCAGCCTATGTAAATGATTTCAACCTTTTCGGGCGCGTCTATCGCGTTTTTGTCCAGGCCGACGCCGGGAAACGGCAACGCATTGAAGACATTGAGAAACTGCGTGTCCGCAATGAGAATGGCGATATGATACCCATGAGTGCGATGACGACGATCACGCCGACCTATGGTCCCGATCCGGTGCTGCGCTACAACGGTTATCCCGCTGCCGACCTGATTGGCGATTCCGATCCGCGCCAGTTATCTTCGGGCCAGGCTATCAGCCGGCTAAAGGAAATGGCCGGGGAAATATTACCGGACGGCATGATGCTCGAATGGACGGACCTGAGCTATCAACAGGTGACGCAAAGCAACGCTAAGCTGATCGTATTTCCGCTTGCCGTCATGCTCGCTTTCCTCGTGCTCGCCGCATTGTACGAAAGCTGGACGCTGCCGCTTGCAGTCATCCTGATCGTGCCGGTATGCATGTGCGCCGCCTTGCTCGGCGTGTGGCTGACCGGCGGCGACAACAATATATTCGTGCAGGTGGGGCTGGTCGTGCTGATGGGCCTGGCCTGCAAGAATGCGATCCTGATCGTCGAATTCGCCCGTGAACTGGAATTCCAGGGCAAGGGGATCGTTGAAGCGGCACTGGAGGCCTGCCGCCTGCGCCTGAGGCCGATTGTCATGACATCCATTGCCTTTGTCGCTGGCTCTGTACCGCTGGTACTCTCAACAGGTGCTGGTGCGGAAGTGCGCTCAGCCACGGGGATTACCGTATTCGCGGGCATGATCGGCGTAACTCTGTTTGGACTGTTCCTCACCCCTGTGTTCTATGTCGCTCTTCGCAAATTATCGGGAAGTGCGCTTATCAGGCACAACCCGAAAGCGGGTGGTGTTCCGGAGCATACCCAAGACTAATCGGTATTCAGGGGGTGTAAGTCCAAACCGTCGGAAATTCCGTCACTGCGAAATACCTGACAGCACGGAAGCTTGTCGAGGTCTTGTCATCGTCAAGGTATACGGACTTCTTGGGCATGCGCTCATCTGGTGCCGGAGCAGATTACGAAACTCTCGTTCGGGATCATATCCTTACGCCTTTGGAGACGGCGCTTGGGTATAAGGGAAACATCGCTTGTCCCGACTTGATACAACACTTGCCGTACGACGGCGTAGCGGGATGCGCAGTGTGATCCGGCCGGTGGTGACGTTCTGAACTGCATGCTGGATCAATAGAATCCAGGCACTTGGATATTTCTGGCAAATCTATCTCCCAACAGTCAAGCAATTGCCTGAATCCCGTTCTTCTTGATTACAGTCAGTAGCCGCAATGCTGGGCCACCCGGCTTCTTGACACCTCGCTCCCAGTCCGAAATCAGGTTCTTGCTGACATTCAGGTAACGGGCAAAAACGGGCTGTGACAGGTGTTCGCGCTCTCGTAGCTCACGGATTTCCTCGGGTGACATGACCTGCACGGGAGCAAGGCACGACTCGTCGAACTGGCGCATAGTCTGTTTATCGACCGCCCCAATCTCATGCAGCGCTTCCATTGTCTCGTGGATTGCTGCGAGCGCATCACTCCGATACTTCTTCGCCATTTTCATGCACCTCCGAAAACTGGTTCTTGCCGATCAACTGAGCCAACTGCTCGTCCGTCAGTCCAAGGACATGAGCCGCTGCCTTCTTGAATTGTGCTTCCTCGTCATCATCGATGTTGTCGCGCTCGCTTTTGGCAAAGCCGTACACGAAGAAAGCACGTCTTGCTGAGTGATACAGAATGATGGTGCGAAAGCCTCCAGACTTGCCTTGACCTTTCCGCGCCACCCGTTGCTTGATTACGCCTCCGCCGAGATCGGCGTCAATCCCACCCTTCTCGGCTCGTTCAATCGCTTCAAGCAGGGCTTTGTCAGGGATGCATTGCTTACGCGCGAAGCGCTCGAACCATGCATTCTTGAATACCCTCACAAGGTCATCCTATCACTCATCTCTTAGAATAATCACACATAGCATTACACAAAAGTTGTCTCATCTCAAACATCCTTATGCTTGGAGTCGGCCTTGCCCATCGGGCTGAATATCAGATACTCCGCGTTACCTGCCTTCCAATATCACGGCTCGTTTCAGATTATTGACCCCAGTACTCAGTGGTGGCTTGCAAAACAGCTCGGAATTTGGGATATCCGCTAGTCCGGCGAATTTCATCCAACTGCACTCGGGACGTCACGATCCCGAAGTGCGAATCGTCACGTAAGACTTTGTTCGGGGTGGTGCTAGAACAGTCGCGGCACGCCCTACTGGATTTGCTGGCTGTCTGCACGGCGACCTCGATCAATACCGTATCAAGCAGGAAAAATGCGCATCGGATGATGGAGCGAGACTCATGACTGCTCTGAATTTTCGGAGGAACTACTGCAGTTAGGACTTAAGGTCCATAATGCATAATCAAAATATTATGATACCAATCAAAATATGTGACTTTTATTTATAGTCCAACTGAGTACAATGTTCCAATGTCATGGCCACATTAGCAGGAGCGGCTTTCGCTTCATCCCTTTCATTGGAGTCTACCTATCATGGGAAAAGAAACAAGGAAGTTTTTAACATCCATATCCATGCTGGGTCTGCTGGCCTCCTGCACCGGGGGCGGTACGCTCGAAGCAAGGAATGACAATGCGAGCATGGCTACAAAAAGTATCAGAACTTTTGCCGACCACGACGAGCTCGCCAGGCGGTATGAAAACCGAGCCAGGAAACTGGTGGAAATAGCAGCAAAACACGAGAAACGGCTCCAGTATTACGAGGACAAAAGCGACCTCTATAGGAGCCACGGACAGAATTCACAGTCTCGTGCCACTGCTCTAGTGCAAAAATACAAGCGGGCGGCAGAGAAAGCCGCCGAAGCCGCTTTTCACCACAGGATGGCGTCGCAACCGGCGAAACGCGATTATGTTGCTTCGATGGCGTTACATTGATCTGGATTGCTCCAGGCTTAGCATTGAACTCTGGCGGGCAATGGACAGCCAGACGGCTGCTGCTTGACCTCCCCGGCGGCTGGCTACAAAGCTCGCTTTTAAAAAAAGGAAACTTACTAATGAGACGAGTGATTGTTTCCACTATTGTTGCCTTATTCGGTACTGGTGTAGTCATATTGGGGTTTGCTGCGCTCCTGCGTCAAACCGTCTTTTTCTATACGGCGGACGAATATATGTCCCCCCAAACTGCAGTAATTCCGTTGCATTCCAGACAATCTGCCAGACCACAAGAATATTGCTGAGATGGACCACGCCTGACAGTAGCGCCAGGACTGCGCCAAGCCTGACGTTCCAGCCAACACCCAACCGGTACGGCTGCCAGAGCACCAGCACAATAGTGACAAGAAAAATCAGTATGGCGGCAAGCAGGTCAATTCTCACTCTAGCGGGTTAACCGCTCTTTATGACTTTGGGCTTTAGCAGTCGAAACAGTGTGAAAATCTGGAACGTACCTAAGATGTATCCGAAAGTCCGAGACGGCTGGAGGCTTACCAGGCGCTATATCAGGATTATTTTAGGGTGTTTCGGAGGCGCTCATTGTGTTTCATCGATCGCTTGCAGTTCCTTCCTCGAGGCGGATGAATGCAATCTCGATAATGCAGTCATGCATGGGTGTGCCGCCCGTGGTTTCCAGGTCCAGGATGACGCAGGGAAAAGGGAGCAAGGTTACAGCAGCGGCGAGCGTAGTTAAGCTTTCTCGTTGACTGCCGCCTTGAGCGTGGCGCCAGGCTTGAATGCAGGTACCTTGGAGGCGCTAATTTTCAATTGCTCGCCTGTCTTGGGATTGCGGCCAGTGCGCTCGCTGCGTTCGCGCACTTCGAAGGTGCCAAATCCTGGCAGGGAAATGGAATCGCCTTTCTGCAGGACTTCGGTGATGGTTTCGGTCAATGCCGTCACGATCCGGGCGGCTTGAGCCTTGCTGGAACAGGTTTTCGCGGCTACGGCCTCGATAAGCTCATTCTTGTTCATCAGCCTTTTTCTCCTTTTTAGTTTTCAAACTCCCGCCAGCTTACACAGTTAATCGCCCCGGGCAAAGAATCAATGAAATGGGATTCATGAGAGATTTTCGCAGTGCTGCGAAAATTTCCCATCCCCCGTTTGCCGCTTGTCACAGGCCATGCCAGCCGCTTTGCTTTCCTGTCATGGCCTGTGATCCGCAAAGCTTTGCGGCCGCGGCGCACTTGAATTTCAAACTCGTCGGCACGGTCCGATAGCTCCCCGCGCCAATCCCCCCACAACGCCCCCCAACGTTTCGTGAGGGGGACGTGTGGGGGGATAAACAATTTCGCGGGAAGCCATAGTCCCGCTTATTGCCTGCTATCCACCCCACCCATTCCCAACCCTTGCCCATGAGGGCAAGGGCTGTCTCCCCACTCCCGTCGCCCCCAGGGGCGAAGCGAGGAGAGTCCAAGCGAGAGGATCAGTTTTTTGAGCCTCTTATTCTTCAACTCATTGGGAGACTTTTATGGAACAACACGTTACCCGGGAACAAGTTAAACAGAAGCAAGTTTTTACACGAGAAAAAGTGATCTATCCACTTTTCCTGCTGGGCCAGGTGGTGGCGACAGGAGGAGCCATGGGCATAGGCGATCTGTCACTGCTTAACCGCTGCCTCAACCGCCATGTGCGCGGAGACTGGGGCTGTGTCTGCGAGGAAGACGCAAAGACCAACAATGAGGCGACGAAGGCGGAGTGGCGCATCCTGTC
The DNA here is from genome assembly GCF_059489795.1 of Nitrosospira sp. CT. Lineage (NCBI taxonomy): Bacteria > Pseudomonadati > Pseudomonadota > Betaproteobacteria > Nitrosomonadales > Nitrosomonadaceae > Nitrosospira > Nitrosospira sp. CT. Next base: position 11,701 of record NZ_JCAHZJ010000029.1, on the reverse strand, counting down.
TGCCTACCCCATCGACGAGAGCAAGCCTTGCAAGGGTTATGGAGACAACACGCTCTGGATCATCACGGAGGCTGACCGCAGCGTGACTACATTCCTTTTGCCGGAAGAGTATTGAGTTCCTCATGCCGGTGCAGCCGCACCGGCTTTTCCTTTTCATTTATTCATCATGGAGACAAAGCACATGAAAACCATTGAAGCCGTTGAGGCCATCGAAGCAGCTGAACTGCTGAGGCTGTTGAAACCATCACCATCCGCACTCCGGTCAAAAACCTCGTTCTCTCGCCCCTGAATGTCCGCAAGAAACAGGGAACCGGCCTCGGGGAACTGGCTGCCCTGATCGCATCGCAAGGATTGATCCACAATCTGCTCATGACTGAGCAAACAAAGAAGGGCAGGAAATCCGGCAAGTATGAAGTCGTTGCCGGCGGACGCCGACTTGCCGCACTGAACCTGCTGATAGCCGATGGGCGGTTGCCGAAGGATCACGAGGTCGATTGCCGCGTGGTCGGGAGATAAGAAGCACTGGAAATGAGCTTGTCAGAGAACAGTGGACGGGAGCATATGCATCCTGCCGATCTCGTCATGGCCTATCTCAACCTGACAAATGCCGGTTTCTCGCCCGATGGGATTGCCCCGCGCGAATATGAGCCAGAAGCAGGAAAGATCAGTTAATATCAGGAAAGGAGCAATGACTAATAGATAAAACAAGGAATAATGAAATCCCATGCTGAATTAATGCGCTCGCTAGCCGATAAGCATGATGTTCTCATTTCCCTGATTGGAGCAGCTCCGGTTCACTATGTTGATGTGCCTGTTCACCGAAATATCGGTGATCTGCTAATCATGCTGGGCACGCTCCATTTCTTCGAGCTTCATAAACTGAAGCTAAGTCTTAGGGCGACATATTTTTCGTACCGCTCAAGTTGGGCAAGGCTAGGGGACGTGATTGTATTCCAAGGAGGAGGTAATTTTGGCGACCTTTACGAAGGGCCGCAGCAGATGCGTCAACAAGTGATTGAAAAGCTGTCAGGAAATAGAATAATCATCCTGCCCCAGACCATCCACTTCCGTTCCCAGGATGCATATATAGAATGCTGCAAGATTTTTTCAAGGCATCCTGATCTTCATATTTGTGTCAGAGATCGTAAATCATTCGAATTGGCGCTTCCCATGTCGCGGAACGTTTATCTTCTCCCGGACATGGCGCACCAGTTGTGGCCCATACAACGATCCTGCTCTTTGGAAAAGCATCATCTCGTGCTATTGAGGGCTGATGCCGAATCCAGGGGCGCAAAGGTGACTGATTTTGATGTGCGCACTGACTGGCGGGAGCTGGTTGGCCGTAGAAATACGTGGATTCGGATGATAAGGGGCGTGCTGAGAGCATTGCACCTCGGGCACCTTGACCAGAGATTTTTATTCAATGAAATGGATCTGTGGATCAAGTACGCAACGAAACTTGTAGGAGAGGCTATCGATCTTTTCAGCGGATTTGAGGTGGTAACGACTGACAGGTTGCATGCTCACATTTTGTCCTGCCTGATGGAGATTCCGAATACGGTCCTGAATAACTCCTATGGCAAAAATTGCTCTTACGTCAGCGAGTGGACCGGCTCGAGCAATATTGTGAATTTTTCAAGCGAAAAAGGTATATCAACAACCTAGGATTACTGCTTAGCTGCCAATATTTAAGGCAGATGGTGTTGGTGGTATACCGGAGTTGGTAATTGCAGGTCGCGAGGTGCAGTACCCTCTATCATTTGCATTGAGTGCGTGGATCGGTCAAAGTCTATTTTCCGATTTATGGGTTGAGTACGTATCCTCCGTAAAGAATCACCGTCTTCTACGATAATTACATCCCCCTGCTGGGAAGCAATATCTGCAAAGGAGACGATGGGATGCAAAAAGCCTATCTCCATTTGCAACTCTCTATAACCGGCTTCCCGTAACTCATCAAAACTTTTTTCATAGGGTGGATTTAACGTATCGCTATACTGTGAGGCAATGCCAGCCATCAGTTCGTTGGTAAGACTTGTCGCCTCCATAATTCTATGTATCTCGTCCCAGTGGGAGCCATTCTTGCCGCGCCGGTCCCTCCCCATACGCCGATATGACTCCACTCCATACAGAATCTTGTCCCGCAACTGCTGCTTTGTTCTTATTGGCAGATGATAAATAGGGAAACTGTCTCTCGCTGGAAATTTTACCTTCGATGACCTTGTTCCCAAGAAGAGAGCATGATTGCCCTGAGCGATAAAATAATCAGTCGGAAAAATACGACCGGGTTGAAATGCTATTTTATGGTGGCGGGACGGCGTAGGTGGTTCCAGGAAAAACTGGTTGATGATTCCACCGCTTTCCATATCCAGGGGTACCAGATTGAGCCATGGCATGGAAATAACAGGAAAGGAACCGAACCCCGATAGCTTGTGATCAAATTCCTCCTTTGATTTAAACGGCAGAAACTCATCCGCATCCAGAAAGAAAACCCATCCCGGCATCTTCTGATCCACAAGGTTTTTTGCTATCCAGCTCATCAGCTCAGATTGGTAGTAACCAGGCTCATCAAAGAAATAACATTCAATATTTGAGTATTTTTCCGACAGGAATTTTATGTATTCCCTTGAACCATCAGATGAAAGATGATCTACCAGAATAATTCGATCGAATAAAGATAGAACATGCGCACAGAACGTCTCCAGGATGGCTTTTTCATTTCTGATCATAGTGACGAGTGTTGTTTTCTTTCTCGCATAATCTCCAGTTTGACCTGCAGTTCCAAACAAGGGAGAAGTCCATAGCAGCTTCCAGCGAGCGATAAATTGCGATCTGATGTAGTTTTTCACGATAAAGGAAAATCGAGACGGGTTGTTTGCAATATAAATGTGGAGATTTTTTAGGCAGTTTTCATGCCAAAAAATATTAACGTTTTATATCAATCAATTAAGGAATATTCGCGAGGTTAACACATCCAGCTGTTAAATAGCTCGACAGTAAACTTTTTGTTTTCCGCCTTAATTTATTACTGCTTGGATTGTAGGTATGGTTATCGATATCCCAGAGATGAATCCTGTTTATTATGCGCCGCCCAAAATTACGTGACCGGATAGCCGGTTTTTTCGATATTCCCGTTCATATACCATCGCTTGTAAATTACGGTAACGATTTACGTACCAAGGTAGATGGTAGTTTTCTGCGTGTCCGAAGTGAACGCACAGAACTTACCCTCTCCCCTGAAGCCTTGGCCACTGTTTTTCTATTACCCGCGGTTGCCATGCGCAGACGTCTTGTGGGCGACTCATGTGATCCCATATGGCTAGAAAACACCCAGCGAATCCTTGAACAGATTAATGAGTGGTGGGGGTGGCAAGAGGCTCGACCTAGCTTTGCACCAGGTAATCCTGGTCGGCCAAGCCGGGGTGTTGGGTTAGCATTTAGCTTGGGGGTTGATTCTTTTTATTCCTGTTTTTTTGCCGATCCACCTCCTGATCTTTTAATTCTGGCTTCCGGGTTTGATGTTCCCATAGAAAGAAAAGATATTCTGATACCAATGTGCAATTCATTGGCCACAGTAGCCGAGGTATCGGGAAAAGACTGGACGGTGATTGAGACGGATCTCAGAGAGCATCGCCTCTTTCGGAGAGTATCTTGGGAAGCTTCCCATGGGGCGGCGGTCGCGTTTTTGGGGCATCTGTTGCAGGAACATATCGGTTCTTTGCTTATTTCCTCGAGCTATGATCAGAACCATTTGGGTCCCTGGGGTTCACATCCCGATCTTGATCCTTGTTGGTCCTCCAGTCGACTTTCAGTCAGCAGCATAGGCCATGAAGTTTCCAGATCAGAAAAGATAAGGCGATTGGTGAATCATCCTGTTGCGAGATCACTACTGAAGGATCATTTACGGGTATGCTGGGAATATCCATCGTCACTGGGAAACTGTGGTTATTGTCATAAATGCGTATTGTTGCGCATGACCTTGCTTTGGCATGCCCCGGATTTAAAGCTCGGTACTTTGCCGGAAGCCATACCTTTAGTTCAGGCTATTGAGGCTCTGCCCCCATTACCAAACGATTTATCACTTAATTTCCGAAGGGAACTGGTAGGGCATCTTGATCCGCCGGTTGATAGAGCGCTGCAGAAGCTGATTCGACGCTCAGAAGAAAGTATTCAAAAGATAACCCATGGTAGTTTTTAAAAGAGGCCAACCTCTGCACGAATGCCTCAACTTGTCCGTTAAACCAGAAGAACATTAGCCTAAATGGCATAAATCCATCAGTGCTGCTTACTGCCAAATCGGATTGGCGTCCTTCTTTATCCGGAACAGTGACAACTCGAGTTACTTAATCAACATCGAACAAGCCTATCTAAAGACTGATGCGGAGAACATCGAGCAGAGCAGAGCGGCTATGGTGCTCGCGGATAAGCGCCAATACTGGAAAGAGCGCATCGAAGCGGCGGGGCAGGGCGGCAAGACTTTGTTCGGGTGGCTGCTGGAACAGTCGCAGCAAGACCTTCTGGATTTACTGGCTGTCTGCACGGTGACCTCGATCAATACCGTATCAAGCTGGGAAAATGCGCCATTGGATGATGTAGCGGTACTCATGACTGCCCTGAATCTCGACATGGCCGCCTGGTGGGAAGCTCGGATTGAACGTTAATTAGAATACTATATATAACAGGTAGTTGACCCTCAGGGTTTCTTCGACACCTATTCCGAAATCAAATTACTGATGTAATGATACATTAAAAAATACTCATTTGTCATCTTATCTTGCTGGCTACGGGCAGGACGAGTCCATCACCTCCAACTGCCACATCCAGAACGCCTTCCCGCCTAACCGGGTGGAGACGGCAGAGCACCTCTCCAAGCTCACTGGACAGACCACGATCGTCAGCAAGAGGTGCAACGTTCCCTGCTGACGGTGGATGAGTGTTTGCGCATGCGACGCTCCAGTAGGGAAGGGCGAGTACGACGGACAAGGGGGGTAGGCTCCTGAGGCGCCAGGAATGGGCTGACTACGTGCTGGGCGAGTTCGAGCTCTTGCTCATGTCAGACGTGAGCTGGTCATCCTTCGATGGCCGCTACTTCGGGCCAGTGGATGTGGGTCAGGTGAGGGGCGTGATTAAGCCCCTGATTGTCTTCTAGGATTTCTTCGGTATTTTAGACAAAAAGCGTGATGAAGAACTCTCAGTCCCACAACTATCTGGCAATCAACTGCCGTGGCGCGCCCAATTAACGACAGTGGACAAAGCCTTTTGACGCAACCACATTCAAGGAAACTATTCCAGTCGATTCAGCCTGCAATCCGGGTAGCCCATTTCGGACTTTTGGTAATATTTAACTCCGCCTCCAACTGCTCTGATCAATCGGCAGGTCGTGGTGCGGATCATGCACCGTAATGGAATCGCCACTCGCAAAAATATCCTGGTACAGGACGGCGTTAGTGCCACCCCTGTCCGCCACCGAAGGAAACAGGATTCCCGCATGGCCTGCCTCGCGCACCAGATCGCCAAGAACCCATGTCGGTGGCTCGATGTGCAGGTTGAACGCAAAATTGCGCCAGTCTGTGTCCCAATCCGTCCACAGCGGGTCCCAGACGTCGCTACCATCAAGCTGCCGCAGATCGACCACACGGCCTACCGATGCGATGTACGAAGTAAGCATGCAGGGTTCGAGCAGAGAGCTGACCTGTTGATACTCAGCCAAGGCTGTTTCTGCTTCAAGAGTGAGATATAGAGCCTCGATACCCTTACGGTTGAATCGACCGCCTTGCACTGCAGCACCGGCGCCACTCAGCGGTGCGAACGACCATCGGGGCGTGTGCGCCCGATAGAGTTCGGTCGCGTTGAGACTGGACAAGATCATCCGACATAGCCTGACTGGATAGACTCCAGGTAGGCGACGACATCGTCGGTCCGCCCTTCAGCGATGAGTTGTAAGGCTGTCTTGTGATTGAACGATGAGATCGGCACATTTTTAAACCAGAAAAGTACTCGATTGAAATCGGATTGCGAGGCGCTCGCTGCCGACATCACCCGCAGCATTTCTCGCAGATAGTGCTGCAGTTTCGGCGATTCTGGATGTGAGCGCACGGTGTTGCGATGAACGCCTGCAGTTGCCGCGAGATCCTGCAACGGGAGTGACAAGGCGTCAGCGACGCGCATCGGCGAGAGCGATAGCGTGTCGTCATGGCGAAGCGTCTCAACGAAGGTTTCAAAAGCTATAGTAGTCATAGGGACCTCGCATCAGAAAATACCTCGTGTATATGGAAATTCGAATATGTCATGTGCACAATATACGCATAGTTAGCGCATATTACCAGAAGCGGTGAAGCTCAGGCGGAACTTTGTGCAACAGAACAATTAAATTCAGGTCGGGATCGACATCGACCTGATGTCATTCGGACCTTGGGCAGTACAAGCAGTCGTCGCTCTTCCAGGCCACTCATGATGTTGCTCAATACGCGGCAAGAATTTCCATGCCGAGAACGAGCGGCTTCAGCTGCTCCTCGTTGAGAGTGATGAATCGACTATGGCCCTGGACTCATCCGTGAAGGTTTTCCCATGCTGAATGTACAGGCCTCGAGAAGAGGCCTGTAATTGCAGGGGAATAATTTTCTCACGTGCGAAAATTCCTGATCACCCGTTCCTGTTTGACACCAGCCCCTTTAGCGTCCAAATCTAGCTGGTACGCCCATTATGACCTGTGCTCCTCTAATCCTGCACTGCGCTAATGCCCAAGCCCAAGCTCATCAGTATCCTGATAAAATTATGCTCCGCCTAATTTTTCCAGGAGAAAGTTGCATGAATTTGGTCTTTAATCGATACGCGATTGCTTACCTCGCTGCGCTGGCTCTTTCAGGATGTGCTTCGTTCGAACCTGTGAAGGTGTATGACGGCAGGATAAAAAATGGAAAGGAGGTTGCTACAATTGTTGGGCAGAAATACAGGAAAGCCTGGAATAACCCTGTCGGGGTATTTGTAAGTAGGGTTGACGGAAAGACACTAGACAACGTTTGGATAGGATTTCCATATGTGATTCAGGTTGATCCTGGAACTCATGATCTGGAGATAGGTGGGTTTTACGGAAATCTTTACCATCGAACCCTTCCCAAAATCAGAGTCCTCGTTGAAGCAGGCAAGGTCTACCAGATAGATTCTCAGCTAAGGAGGGTCCCGGATGGAGGGACAGCGGCATATTATTCCTTGCGCTACTTTGGGAAATGGGAGGAGTACGAGGACTATCTTGCCAAACACCCGGAGTATGAACGAGGTACGCCTCTTCCTTAGCTCGCGGGTGCTCAGCTTTGCCTATGGCCGGCCCTCAATTTCCGTTCCTGCGGATCACAGACCATGACAGGCGAAGCGCATCGACCCCCGCTGTGCCGCTATCGGCCAGTCGCAGCGCATAAATGATCTGCTCCTCTGTGAATCTCGACTTCTTCATCGCTTCTCCTTTGCCTCTCATGAGGCCTTGGAAGCAATCCTACCTCCAGTTTTAACCTGTACCGATTTTCAGGGGAAACGTCAGATGCGATCGGACTACCTTTGCAGGACGGTTATTACGATTGTGCTAGCGGATAATATGACGGAGAGGCGGGAAACCTCATTGATTTCTGCGGTAGCCTCTTTGCCGGCTCATTTAAGGCAGTAGGCTTTGAGGCTTCGCATTTTTGCAAATGCGAATCAAGCTCATGCCGAAACCTTGTTACTTCGGAATAGAGTTATCTTCGGAGAAACGCTGCCCCCTGCCTCTAATACTTGTTCTTACTGCGTGTCTTACCTTTAAGCAGGTTGGCTCGACTTCCTTCTCGATACAATATTTGTTGAGGAAATCGGCTGAGCTCATGCTTACACCGTTGACTACGATATTGAATGGATCGTCGACGTGCGGAACGTCCTTATCGCACGCATATGCAACCAGCGCTGTCAAAAGCCAATACAGTCTACTCATTAGCATATCCTTAAACCGTGATTCACCTCTATTGAGTTTGGCCGATACCACGCCTTCATAAGGAAGACTCATTAGGGGACCGGCAATGATATCACTAGCGGGAGCGGGTTCGCTTATTGTAGAGCGGCAAGCGCAGCCGGAATAAGGAGACGATCAGCAGGCCTAAAAGGATGCAATCAAATCCTTCAAGACCTGGAAATTCACCGGCTTGGTGAGGTGATGATCGAAACCGCTCTCCTGCGACTGTCGGCGATCCTTTTCCTGGCCCCAGCCAGTGAGCGCGACGAGCTTTATATCATTGAACTCGGGCTGCTGCCGAATCCGCCGTGCTACCTCGTTGCCGTCCATCCCGGGCATACCGATGTCCATCAGGATCACATGGGGGCCATAATCAGGAATGGCCGCAAGGGCAGCAGGACCGCTATCCACCGCGACCACATTAACGCCCATCGACTGGAGCAGCATACACAGGACTTCGGCAGCGTCATGATTATCATCTACTACCAATACACGCAGGCCAGGCTTTGCCGAAACCGTTTTCTCGGGTTGTTGCATTTTTTTACCGACCCGGGTTTGTCTTAGGGGAAGGCACACAATAAATTCGCTGCCTTTATCCTTCCCTTCGCTTCTGGCTTCGACCGTACCCCCATGCATTTTGACAAGGCGGTCCACGAGATTGAGTCCGATGCCCAGTCCTTTCTGTGTGCCGATGCCGCAGCGCCGCTCCTGGGAGAACATATCGAACAAGCGAGGCAGCATTCCGGGCAGAATTCCAATACCGTTATCCCTTACGGATACGACAGCGCTATTGTCTTCCTGGGAGGCGGCAATCCAGATATGCCCGCAGTTTGGGGTGTAGCGCACGGCATTGGTGAGCACATTCGTAAAAATCTGCTCAAGCCGCACCGCATCACCCTGCACAATCAGAGGTGCCTCAGGAAGGGACACGCTCAGTTCATGTTGCTTTTCATTAATCTCGGGGGTGTTTGCATCGATGACGTTACGCAGAACACCAACAAGATCGATTGGTGCTATGCGCAGTTCCACCTTTCCGGTGGTAATGCGCGATATCTCCAGCAGATCATCAACCAGCCGAACCATGTGGTTGACCTGGCGGTTGATGATGGGCAGCAGGGGCGGAATGGAGGCAGCGCTGTCCGGACGGGAGATCAGCGCCAACGCATTGACGACTGGCGCCAGCGGGTTGCGAAGCTCATGTGCGAGGGTTGCCAGAAATTCATCCTTGCGCCGATCAGCTTCCAGCAGCGCTGTTTCCGCATTAACCGTCTCAGTAATGTCGAGTGATATGCCGACATGTCCCGCATACTCGCCCCCAGCGGTAAACCATGGCATGCCATGCGACTTGAGCCAGCGCCATCCGCCCTCACGATTCCTGATCCGGACGCGGTGCTTGAAGTACGAACGGTCCATGACCGCCCTGTCGAAGGCAGCAATATAGGCTGGAGCATCGTCGGGGTGGAGAATGGAGCGCCATTCCCCCGCCATCAATTCCTTCGCGGTCATCCCCATCAGCTCGACTGCGCGTTGGTTCACATAAACCGTCTCCCCGTGCGGGTCCACCTGCCAGATCAACGCCGGAGAAGCTTCGGCAAGCGCGCGAAATCTCGCCTCGCTCTCGCGCAGATTCTTCTCGGCGCGCCTGCGCTCGGTTATGTCGAGAACATATGCCACCGTCTCCTTGTCGTTGAGGCGTTTCGTGGCGATCAACGCCCACCAGCGTGTCCCATCCTTGCGAAACAGTTCCTTCTCATAAGGAGCAGCTCGGCCAATCTCCCGGAGTTCCTCTGTAGCCCGCGAAGTCCTTGAATGCCATTCCGGCGGTGTCAGATTATCGCATTGCAGCCTCCCAGCCCGCTGATCTTCACGGCTGAAGCCGCTCATCTCCAGGAAGGCATCATTCGTTTCTGTAGTCAGTCCAGCGTTATCGAAGAAAACAACTCCCACGGTATCAATCTCGAGCGCTTGCCGAAAACGGTTTTCACTCTCACGCAGCGCCTGCTCGGCCAACGCCTCCTTAAGGCGAGCTTTCTCTGCTTCACAAGCGCGCGCCCTGACCAGTTCAGTCGTCTCGGTTATCGTCACGAGCACGCCGCCCGCCTCGCCCCTTTCAGTTGTCATTCCGCTGGAGAGATCGGCGAAGATGTTTCCTGGAACGGGACTGTAGGTGAGTGTGACAAATACTTCTTCGGCTACCCCATTACGGTTTACCACCAACCGTTTATCTTCGAAATTAAAAGATTCCCACCGCTGCATCACAGCCTCGCAGATGGGCGAGGCGAAGTCCCATATTTCTGGCCAACATTCTCGTACTGACCGCCCAAGACACAGGGGGTGCTTTGCGCCCATCAAATTACGACAACTGTCATTGTAGATTTGGATGAGATCCCGGTCCCAAAGCAACATGGCAGCCGAAGGCATCAACAGCATGGTATTGACTGCGAATTTAAGGTGCTGCGGCCATTTCCCGACGAGTCCGAGGCTGGAGCCTGCCCACTCATGGGCAAAAATGATCGTGCCCATTTCACTGCCTTGAAGCCACCCGGGCAATTTAGATTGGCAGATTCCTCCGTGAAGGTTCTTTATTTCCGCATTCATACCCACCCCGCGTCAGTGACTTTCATATTTACAGACTAGCAAATCCTGCTCGGGGAGTAATTTTTCCCTGAGAAAGCTCAGTTTTCCAACGTGCACGGATGAGACCTGCGGCCAAAATCCTGCCCCTGATCCCTTTTCTGTTCCTTTCCTGCCTCTGGAGATAGGTCAGCTCAGGGGCGTGAGCTGGTCCGACGTGAAATTCTTCAAGGGGAACTTGGTCGATCAAAAAGTGTCTTCACAATAAGACAACAAAAACTTCACAAGAAAATAACAATAACTTCACAATCGTAGCATTTGATAAACGTGGTGTAACACCACCAGGAGAAGGTAATGAAAAAAGGAAAACTCATTGCCCTTTCATATTTCACGGGCATGACAGTAGCACTGCTGGTAGCGCTCTTCTGATTCATTGAAGCTGCCAAGGGGGTACGCCTCCTGCAACCCCCTAATGCTGGCGGCAGCGATCTTTTGATCGGTAGAGACTGGGGGTGATACTCGTCTTGTCACCCCCTCCTGATTACTTGTTCTTGATTCCTGAATTCCCTTCAGTTGAATTCGGAGTGACTTGCAAAAAGGAGCTGATAATGGCTACTGCAGTTGAAAATAGAGTAGTAGTAGATAAGGCGGCGAAGACAAGCAGTCGTGCCTACGACATGTCGGAATGGTATGACTCCAGGTTCTACAAGCTGGGTCTGCTGCCGATACTGGGGATAGCGGTTTTCTGGATCTGGTTTCAACGCACCTATGCCTATTCCCACGGGATGGACTCCATGGAGCCGGAGTTCGAGCAAATCTGGATGGGACTATGGCGTTTCCAGATGATGCTCTGGCCAACCCTGGCCCTGTTGGTCTGGGGCTGGGTATGGAAGACGCGTGATACGAAGGAGCAACTGGCAAGCCTTACAGTGAAGAAGGAAATCAAGCGGTACTTCTATTTCCTGATGTGGCTTGGCGTGTACATGTTCGGCGTCTACTGGGGATCGAGCTTCTTCACCGAGCAGGATGCTTCCTGGCACCAGGTGATCATCCGCGACACCAGCTTTACACCCAGCCATATACCGCTGTTCTATGGGGCGTTCCCGATGTACATCATCATGGGCGTATCGACTTTCCTGTATGCAAGTACGCGCC
>NZ_JCAHZJ010000028.1:0-15895 GCF_059489795.1 Nitrosospira sp. CT | reverse complement strand
AACGCTCCGCGCCCACCTTCGTCAGCGCCGCCGTCAGCGTCGTCTTACCGTGGTCAACGTGACCGATCGTGCCCACGTTCACGTGCGGCTTCGTCCGCTCGAATTTACCCTTGGCCATGGCTTTGCAACCTCAGAACAGATGTGAAAAAGTGCGGCCTCCGACGGCCGATTCTTTGGATCGACGCGATCGCAACGACCGCGTCGATCAGCTCTTCTTGATCACCGCTTCGGCGATGCTGTTGGGCGCCTCGGCGTAGTGATCGAATTCCATCGTGAACGTGGCGCGCCCCTGCGTCTGCGAGCGCAGACTGGTCGCGTAGCCGAACATCTCGCCGAGCGGGACCATCGCATTGATGACCTTGCCCGACGGCGTGTCGTCGGATCCCTGCAGGATGCCGCGACGACGGCTCAGATCGCCCATCACGTCGCCCATGTAGTCCTCGGGCGTCACGACCTCGACCTTCATGATCGGCTCGAGCAGGACCGGATCGGCCTTCGAGAAGCCTTCCTTGAACGCCATCGAGCCGGCGATCTTGAATGCCATCTCATTGGAGTCGACCTCGTGGTACGAGCCGTCGATCAGCTTGACCTTGAGGTCGACCACCGGGAAGCCGGCCAGCGGACCGCCGGTGATCGCCTCGCGGATGCCCTTGTCGACCGCCGGCACGTATTCCTTCGGAACCGAACCGCCGACGGTGAGGTTCTCGAACGCGTAGCCGGCGCCGCGCTGCTGCGGCTCCATCTCGATTATGACGTGACCGTACTGGCCCTTGCCGCCGGACTGCCGGACGAACTTGCCTTCCTGCTTGACGGCCTTGCGGATCGCCTCGCGATAGGCCACCTGCGGCTTGCCGACGTTGGCCTCGACGTTGAACTCGCGCTTCATGCGGTCGACGATGATCTCGAGGTGCAGCTCGCCCATGCCGGCGATGATCGTCTGGCCGGACTCCTCGTCGGTGCGCACGCGGAACGACGGATCTTCCTGCGCGAGACGGCCGAGCGCAATGCCCATCTTTTCCTGGTCGGACTTGGTCCTGGGCTCCACCGCCATCGCGATGACCGGCTCCGGGAAGACCATCCGCTCGAGCGTGATGACCTTGTCCTGCGCGCACAACGTGTCGCCGGTCGTGACGTCCTTGAGACCGACCGCGGCGGCGATATCGCCGGCGCGCACTTCCTTGAGCTCGTGGCGTTCGTTGGCGTGCATCTGCAGGATGCGGCCGATGCGCTCCTTCTTGGACTTGACCGGATTGAACACGGTATCGCCCGAGGCGAGCACGCCCGAATAAACGCGGAAGAACGTCAGCGAACCGACGAACGGATCGGTCATGATCTTGAACGCCAGCGCCGAGAACGGCTCGGTGTCGCCGGCGCCGCGGCTGTCTTCCTTTTCGTCCTCGTCGACGCCCTTGACCGGCGGACGATCGGACGGTGCGGGCAGGTAGCGCACGACCGCGTCGAGCATTGCCTGCACGCCCTTGTTCTTGAACGCGGTACCGCAGAAGACCGGGATGATCGACGTGGAGAGCGTACCGGCGCGGATGCCGGCGTGGATCTCGTCCTCGCTCAGGCCACCCTCTTCCAGGTACTTGTTCATCAGCTCTTCCGAGGTCTCGGCGGCCGATTCGACGAGGTAGGCGTGGGCCTTCTCGCAGATCTCCATGAGGCCTGCGGGAATCTCGCGATACTCGAACTTCATGCCCTGGGACTCGCCGTCCCAGTAGATGGCCTTCATCTTGACGAGGTCGATCACGCCCTCGAAGTTGTCCTCGGCACCGATCGGCACCTGCATCGGTACCGGATTGGCACCGAGGCGCGCCTTGAGCTGGCCGACGACCTTGTCGAAGTCGGCGCCGGTGCGGTCCATCTTGTTGACGAACGCCAGACGCGGCACGCCGTACTTGTTGGCCTGGCGCCAGACCGTCTCGGACTGCGGCTGCACGCCGCCGACCGCGCACAGCACGAACACCGCACCATCGAGCACGCGCAGCGACCGCTCGACTTCGATCGTGAAGTCGACGTGCCCGGGCGTGTCGATGATGTTGAAGCGGTACTGCGGGAACGAGTGGTCCATGCCCTGCCAGAAGCAGGTGGTGGCCGCCGACGTGATCGTGATACCGCGCTCCTGCTCCTGCTCCATCCAGTCCATCGTCGCGGCACCCTCGTGCACCTCGCCAATCTTGTGATTGACGCCGGTGTAATACAGGATGCGCTCGGTGGTGGTGGTCTTGCCGGCATCGATGTGCGCCATGATGCCGAAGTTGCGGTAGCGCTCGATGGGGGTCGTACGAGCCACAGGACTTCCTCGGAAACTCTTACTTACCAGCGATAGTGCGAGAACGCCTTGTTGGCTTCCGCCATGCGATGGGTTTCCTCGCGCTTCTTGACCGCGCCGCCGCGGCTCTCGGCCGCTTCGAGCAGCTCGGCAGCGAGCTTGCGCGGCATCGAGTTCTCGCCGCGCTTGCGCGCCGCCTCGATGACCCAGCGCATCGCCAGCGCCATGCGGCGCGCCGAACGCACTTCGACCGGCACCTGGTAGGTCGCGCCGCCGACGCGGCGGGACTTGACCTCGACCGCCGGAGCGACGTTGCCCAGGGCCTTCTCGACGACGCCGACCGGCTCGGCGTGCTTCTCGCCGATGTGGTCGAGCGCACCGTAGACGATCTTCTCGGCCACGGACTTCTTGCCGCTCTTCATCACCATGTTGATGAAGCGCGCGATGACGTCGCTGCCGTGCTTGGGATCGGGCAGCGTGGCCCGGACCGGAGTAGAACCTTTACGCGACATGATTCTGACCTAGTGGTATCAGGATTTCGGGCGCTTGGCGCCGTACTTGGAACGGCTCTGGCGACGCTTGGTCACGCCAGCGGCGTCGAGCGAGCCACGCACGGTGTGGTAGCGCACGCCCGGCAGGTCCTTGACGCGACCGCCGCGGATCAGCACCACCGAGTGCTCCTGCAGATTGTGGCCTTCGCCACCGATGTAGCTGATCACTTCTTCCTGGTTGGTCAGGCGGACCTTGGCTACCTTGCGCAGCGCGGAGTTCGGCTTCTTCGGCGTCGTCGTGTAGACGCGCGTGCAGACGCCGCGGCGCTGGGGGCAATTATCGAGCGCCGGCGAGGCACTCTTGTAGTCCTTCGGACGCCGTGATTTGCGCAGGAGCTGGTTGATTGTCGCCATGCGTATGAGCCCTAAGAAACAAAAGACAGGCCGAGGCCGGCCTGTCAAGACGAAAGAGTATAGCTTGCGGATTGCAAAAGCTCAAGACTTCTGCTTGCGTCCTGCGACGAACACGAGGCGCCTCCGGCGCCTCTTTTCGTTTGTCTGGGACGGCGCCGATCAGGCGCCGTCACCGTCTTCCGCGACCGCCTCGGCCACCGAGCTGGAGCTGCTCGTCCCGCCGAGGGTTTCCAGATCGGAATCGGTCAGCCCGCCTGCCCGCCCGCGACGCTGCGAGTGGTAAGCCAGACCAGTTCCGGCCGGAATCAAGCGGCCGACGATAACATTCTCCTTCAGGCCCCGCAAGGTGTCGCGGGTGCCGCGGACGGCCGCCTCGGTCAGCACACGGGTGGTCTCCTGGAACGAGGCCGCCGAGATGAACGACTCGGTCGCCAGCGAGGCCTTCGTGATGCCGAGCAGGACCGGCATGTACTCGGCCGGCAGCTCGTCGCGCGCGGCCGCGCGGGTGTTCTCCTCCTGCACGCGCGCGCGGTCCATCTGCTCGCCGCGCAGGAAGCGGGTGCCGCCCGGCTCGGTGATCTCGACCTTGCGCAGCATCTGGCGAATGATCGACTCGATGTGCTTGTCGTTGATCTTCACGCCCTGCAGCCGGTAGACGTCCTGGATCTCCTTGACCAGGTAGGCCGCCAGCGGCTCGACGCCGAGCAGACGCAGGATGTCGTGCGGATTGGGCTCGCCGTCGACGACGGTCTCGCCCTTCTCGACGTGCTCGCCCTCGAACACGATCACGTGGCGCCACTTCGGGATCAGCTCCTCGTGCTCGTTGCCGTCGGAGTCCTTGATGATCAGACGCTGCTTGCCCTTGGTGTCCTTGCCGAAGCTGATCACGCCCGAGCGCTCGGCCAGGATCGCCGGCTCCTTGGGCTTGCGCGCCTCGAACAGGTCGGCCACGCGCGGCAGACCGCCGGTGATGTCGCGGGTCTTGGAGGTTTCCTGCGGGATACGCGCGACGACGTCGCCGACGCCGACCTCCGCACCGTTCTGCAGCGAGACGATCGCACCGGCCGGCAGGTAGTACTGCGCCGGCACGTCCGAGCCCGGAAGCTTCAGATGGTTACCCTTCTTGTCTTCCAGACGCACGATCGGACGCAGGTCCTTGGCGGCCGTACCGCGCCGCTTCGGATCGGTGATGACGGCGCTGGCCAGACCGGTCAGCTCGTCGACCTGCTCCTGGATCGTGACGCCGTCGATGAAGTCGATGAAGCGGATCACGCCGGCCACTTCCGAGACGATCGGATGGGTATGCGGATCCCACTTGGCGACGGTCTGGCCGGCCTTGGTCGGCGCGCCGTCCTTGAGGTCGATGACCGCACCGTACGGCACCTTGTAGCGCTCGCGCTCGCGGCCGTGCGCGTCCATGACCGACAGTTCACCCGAGCGCGAGACCGCGACCAGGTGGCCGGCCGCGTGCTGCACGGTCTTCAAGTTGTTGAACTTGATCGTGCCGGTGGTCTTGACCTGGACGTTGTCGATCGCGGCGGCACGCGAAGCGGCACCACCGATGTGGAACGTACGCATCGTCAGCTGCGTGCCGGGCTCGCCGATCGACTGCGCGGCGATCACGCCGACCGCCTCGCCGTGGTTGACCAGGTGGCCGCGGGCCAGGTCGCGCCCGTAGCACATCGCGCAGACGCCGAAACGCGCGTCGCAGGTGATCGGCGAGCGGACCAGCACCGACTGCACGCCGGCCTGCTCCAGACGCTGCACCAGCGTCTCGTCGAGCAGCGTGCCGCGCGTCAGGATCGGATCCTCGTCGTTACCGGGCGCGAAGACGTCCTCGGCCGCGGTGCGGCCGAGCACGCGGTCGCGCAGCGGCTCGACGACGTCGCCGCCTTCGACGATCGGCGTCATGGTCAGCCCGTTGGGCGTACCGCAATCGGGCTCGGTGACGACCACGTCCTGGGCGACGTCGACCAGACGACGCGTCAGGTAGCCCGAGTTGGCGGTCTTGAGCGCCGTGTCGGCCAGACCCTTGCGCGCGCCGTGCGTGGAGTTGAAGTACTGCAGCACGTCCAGGCCTTCGCGGAAGTTCGCGGTGATCGGCGTCTCGATGATCGAGCCGTCCGGTCGCGCCATCAGGCCGCGCATGCCGGCCAGCTGACGGATCTGCGCCGCCGAACCACGCGCGCCGGAGTCGGCCATGATGTAGAGCGAGTTCATCGACTTCTGGTCGACCACCTCGCCTTCCTTGTTCTTGACCTTGTCGGTACCGACGCCGCGCATCATCGCCGCTGCCACGCGCTCGTTGGTGCGCGACCAGATGTCGATGACCTTGTTGTAGCGCTCGCCCGCGGTGACCAGGCCGGACTGGTACTGCTCCTGGATCTCGGTGACTTCCTTCTCGGCCTCCTCGAGGATGCCCTTCTTCTCGGCCGGGATCTTCATGTCGTCGATGCCGATCGAGATGCCGGCACGCGTCGCGTAATGGAAGCCCGTGTACATCAGCTTGTCGGCGAAGACGACCGTGTCCTTGAGGCCCAGGCGCCGGTAGCACGAGTTGATCAGGCGCGAGATCGCCTTCTTGGTCAGCTCGACGTTGGCCAGCGAGAACGGCAGGCCTTCCGGCAGGATCTCGGCCAGCAGCGCGCGGCCGATCGTCGTTTCGACCAGGGCGGTCTTCTCGCTGCGGTTGCCTTCGTCGTCGATCTCGACCTGGCGCAGGCGGACCTTGATCTTGGCGTGCAGCTCGACGACGCGGTTCTCGTAGGCGCGGTGGACCTCGGCGATGTTCGCGAAGACCATGCCCTCGCCCCTCGCGTTGGTCAGCTCGCGCGTCATGTAGTACAGGCCGAGCACGACGTCCTGCGTCGGCACGATGATCGGCTCGCCGTTCGCCGGCGACAGGATGTTGTTCGACGACAGCATCAGCGCGCGCGCCTCCAGCTGCGCCTCGAGCGACAGCGGCACGTGCACGGCCATCTGGTCGCCGTCGAAGTCGGCGTTGAACGCGGTACAGACCAGCGGATGCAGCTGGATCGCCTTGCCTTCGATCAGCACCGGCTCGAACGCCTGGATGCCCAGACGATGCAGGGTCGGCGCGCGGTTGAGCAGGACCGGATGCTCGCGGATCACCTCCTCGAGGATGTCCCACACGTCGGCGCTCTCGCGCTCGACCAACTTCTTGGCGGCCTTGATCGTCGTCGCCATGCCGCGACGCTGCAGCTTCGAGAAGATGAACGGCTTGAACAGCTCCAGCGCCATCTTCTTCGGCAGGCCGCACTGGTGCAGCTTCAGCGTCGGACCGACCACGATGACCGAACGGCCCGAGTAGTCCACGCGCTTGCCGAGCAGGTTCTGGCGGAACCGGCCCTGCTTGCCCTTGATCATGTCGGCCAGCGACTTCAGCGGACGCTTGTTGGTGCCGGTGATCGCACGGCCGCGGCGACCGTTGTCCATCAGCGCGTCGACCGACTCCTGCAGCATGCGCTTCTCGTTGCGCACGATGATGTCCGGCGCATTGAGCTCGAGCAGGCGCTTGAGGCGGTTGTTGCGGTTGATGACGCGACGGTACAGGTCGTTGAGGTCGGACGTGGCGAAACGGCCGCCGTCCAGCGGCACCAGCGGACGCAGGTCCGGCGGCAGCACCGGCAGCACCGTCAGCACCATGAACTCCGGACGGTTGCCCGACTCGTGGAACGCCTCGACCAGCTTGATGCGCTTGGTCAGCCGCTTGAGCTTGGTCTCGGAGTTGGTCGAGGCGATCTCCTCGCGCAGCTTGATCATCTCCTGCTGCAGGTCGATCGTCTTGAGCAGCTCGTAGACGGCCTCGGCGCCCATGCGCGCGTCGAACTCGTCGCCGTGCTCCTCGACCGCTTGCAGGTACTGCTCCTCGTTGAGGAGCTGCGCGCGCTGCAGCGGCGTGAGGCCCGGATCGATGACGACGTAGGCTTCGAAGTACAGGATGCGCTCGATGTCGCGCAGCGTCATGTCGAGCATCAGACCGATGCGCGAGGGCAGCGACTTCAGGAACCAGATGTGGGCGACCGGCGAGGCCAGCTCGATGTGGCCCATGCGCTCGCGGCGCACCTTGGCCAGCGTGACCTCGGTGCCGCACTTCTCGCAGACCACGCCGCGGTGCTTCATGCGCTTGTACTTGCCGCACAGGCACTCGTAGTCCTTGATCGGACCGAAGATCGCCGCGCAGAACAGGCCGTCACGCTCCGGCTTGAACGTGCGGTAGTTGATCGTCTCGGGCTTCTTCACCTCGCCGAACGACCACGAACGGATCAGGTCAGGCGAGGCGAGCGCGATCTTGATCGAGTCGAAGTCGAGCGTCTGGCGCTGCTGGTTGAACAGGTTGAGCAAGTCTTTCATGGTTCAGTCTCCAAAGCCCGGGGCGCTCACTTCTTCGTCTCTTCCAGTTCCATGTCGATCGCCAGCGAGCGGATCTCCTTGACCAGCACGTTGAACGATTCGGGCATGCCGGCGGCCATCTCGTGGTCGCCGTCGACGATGCTCTTGTACATCTGGTTGCGGCCGGACACGTCGTCGGACTTGACCGTCAGCATCTCCTGCAGCGTGTAGGCGGCGCCGTAGGCTTCCAGCGCCCAGACTTCCATCTCACCGAAGCGCTGACCGCCGAACTGGGCCTTGCCGCCGAGCGGCTGCTGGGTCACCAGCGAGTACGGACCGGTCGAGCGGGCGTGCATCTTGTCGTCGACGAGGTGGTTGAGCTTGAGCATGTGCATGTAGCCGACCGTGACCGGGCGATCGAACGCCTCGCCGGTGCGACCGTCGATCAGGACGGTCTGGCCCGACTCGGGCAGATCGGCCAGGCGCAGCATCGCCTTGATCTCCGCTTCGCTGGCGCCGTCGAACACCGGCGTCGCCATCGGCACGCCGCTGCGCAGATTGCGCGCGAGCTCGAGGATCTCCTCGTCGCTGAGCGACTTGAGATTGACGCGCTGGCCGAAGTCGTCCTTGTCGTGGTTGTAGATCTGGTCGAGGAACTTGCGCACCTCGGCCGCCTTGGCGTTGACCTCGACCATCTGGCCGATCTTCTCGCCGAGCCCGCGTGCCGCCCAGCCGAGGTGGACTTCCAGGATCTGGCCGATGTTCATACGCGACGGCACGCCGAGCGGATTGAGCACGATGTCGACCGGGCGGCCGTTCGCGTCGAACGGCATGTCCTCGACCGGCACGATCATCGACACGACACCCTTGTTGCCGTGGCGGCCGGCCATCTTGTCGCCCGGCTGGATGCGGCGCTTCACGGCCAGGTAGACCTTGACCATCTTCAGCACGCCCGGGGCGAGATCGTCGCCGGTCGTGATCTTGGCCTGCTTCTCCTTGAAGCGGGTGTCGAACTCCTCGCGGTGGCGCTTGATCTGCTCCTGCGCCTTCTCGAGGAAGTCGGCCGCGTCCTCGTCCTTCATGCGGATCGCGAACCACTCTTCCTTCTTGAGGCCGTCGAGGTAGTCGTCGGTGATCTCGGCGCCCTTCTTGAGCGCGCCCGGACCGCCGTTGGCGACCTTGCCGAGGATGACCGTGCGCAGACGGCTGAAGATCGCGCCTTCGAGGATCCGGAACTGATCGTCGAAGTCCTTCTTGATGCGCTTGATCTCCATCTCTTCGATCTGGCGCGCTCGCTTGTCCTTCTCGATGCCGTCACGCGTGAACACGGTGACGTCGATCACCGTGCCGTCCATGCCCGGCGGCACGCGCAGCGAGCTGTCCTTCACGTCGGACGCCTTCTCGCCGAAGATCGCGCGCAGCAGCTTCTCTTCCGGCGTCAGCTGGCTCTCGCCCTTCGGCGTGACCTTGCCGACCAGGATGTCGCCGGCATTGACCTCGGCGCCGATGTAGACGACGCCCGAGTCGTCCAGGCGTGCCAGCGCCTGCTCGCCGACGTTCGGGATGTCGGCGGAGATCTCCTCCGGTCCCAGCTTGGTGTCGCGCGCGACACAGGTCAGTTCCTCGATGTGGATCGTCGTGTAGCGGTCCTCCTGGACCACACGCTCGGAGATCAGGATCGAGTCCTCGAAGTTGTAGCCGTTCCACGGCATGAACGCGACCAGCATGTTCTGGCCGAGCGCGAGCTCGCCCATGTCGGTCGAGGAGCCGTCGGCCAGCACGTCGCCCCTGGCGACCACATCGCCGACCTTGACCAGCGGACGCTGGTTGAGGTTGGTGTTCTGGTTCGAGCGCGTGTACTTGGTCAGCGTGTAGATGTCGACGCCGGCGTCGTTGTCGCCGATCTCCTCCTCGTTGACGCGCACGACGATGCGGCCCGCGTCGATCTGGTCGATCACGCCGCCGCGGCGCGCGGCCGTGGTCACGCCCGAGTCGCGCGCGACCGCGCGCTCGATGCCGGTACCGACCAGCGGCGTCTGCGCGCGCAGCGTCGGCACGGCCTGGCGCTGCATGTTCGCGCCCATCAGCGCGCGGTTGGCGTCGTCGTGCTCGAGGAACGGAATCAGCGCCGCCGCGACCGAGACGGTCTGCATCGGCGAGACGTCCATGTACTGGATCTCGCCGGGGCCGCGCAGCTCGGACTCGCCGCGCGAACGGCAGGCCACGAAGTCTTCCTGGAAGCTGCCGTCCTCGTTGAGCGGCGCGTTCGCCTGCGCGATCACGTACTCGCCCTCGTCGATCGCCGACAGGAACTCGACCTCACGCGTGATCTTGCCGTCCACGACCTTGCGGTACGGCGTCTCGAGGAAGCCGTAGTTGTTGGTGCGCGCGTAGACCGCGAGCGAGTTGATCAGACCGATGTTCGGACCTTCCGGCGTCTCGATCGTGCAGACGCGGCCGTAATGGGTCGGATGCACGTCGCGCACCTCGAAGCCGGCGCGCTCGCGGGTCAGACCGCCCGGACCCAGCGCCGAGACGCGGCGCTTGTGGGTGACTTCCGACAGCGGGTTGTTCTGGTCCATGAACTGCGACAGCTGCGAGGAGCCGAAGAACTCCTTGATCGCGGCCGCGACCGGCTTGGCGTTGATCAGCTCCTGCGGCGTCAGGCCTTCGGACTCGGCCAGCGACAGGCGCTCCTTGACCGCGCGCTCGACGCGCACCAGGCCGATGCGGAACACGTTCTCGGCCATCTCGCCGACCGAACGCACGCGACGGTTGCCCAGATGGTCGATATCGTCGACCGTGCCGCGGCCGTTGCGGATCTCGATCAGCACCTTGAGCACGTCGAGGATGTCCGAGCTCGCGCCGAACTCCTTGTGCAGGCCCTTGGAGATCTCGTCGTTGCGCTCGCCGAAGTACTTGCCGTCGTAGAGGATGCCCGGGCCGATGTCTTCCTTGCGGCCGACGCGGCGGTTGAACTTCATGCGGCCGACGCGATCGAGGTCGTAGCGCTCGGCCGAGAAGAACAGGTTCTGGAACAGGTTCTGGGCAGCTTCCTTGGTCGGCGGCTCGCCCGGACGCATCATGCGGTAGATCTCGACCAGCGCCTCGAGCGGCGTGCGCGTCGAATCGATGCGCAGCGTCTGCGAGATGTACGGACCGCGGTCCAGGTCGTTGACCCACAGCGTGGCGATCTTCTCGACGCCGGCCTTGCGGAACGTCTCCAGGTGCGCGTCGTTGATCTCCTCGTTGGCGGCCGCCAGCAGCTCGCCGGTCTTGGCGTCGGCGACGTCGTGCGCGAGGATGCGGCCGAGCAGGTACTCGTCCGGCACTTCCAGCGTCTTGATCTGCGCGCTCTCGAGGCGGCGCACGTGGCGCGCCGTGATGCGCTTGCCGGCTTCGACGATGACCTCGTCGCCGACGCGCAGGTCGAAGTTCAGCGTCTCGCCGCGCAGGCGCTCGGCGACGAGCTCGAGCTCGGCGCTGTCCTTCTTGCCGAGCGTGAACTCGTTCTTCTCGAAGAAGATGTCGAGGATTTCCTCGTTGTTGTAGCCGAGCGCGCGCAGCAGCACCGTGACCGGCAGCTTGCGGCGGCGGTCGATGCGCGTGAACAGCGCGTCCTTCGGGTCGAACTCGAAGTCCAGCCACGAGCCGCGATAGGGAATCACGCGGGCGCTGTAGAGCAGCTTGCCCGAGGAGTGCGTCTTGCCGCGGTCGTGGTCGAAGAACACGCCGGGGCTGCGGTGCAGCTGCGAGACGATGACGCGCTCGGTGCCGTTGACGATGAAGGTGCCGGTGTCGGTCATGAGCGGCAGTTCGCCCATGTAGACCTCCTGCTCCTTGACGTACTTGATCGCCTTGTTCGACGACTCGCGGTCGTAGATGACCAGGCGCACGGTCACGCGCAGCGGCGCGCCGTAGGACATGCCGCGCGAGCGGCACTCGCGCTCGTCGAACGGCGGCTCGCCCAGGCGGTAGCTGACGTACTCGAGCGCGGCGCTGCCCGAATAGCTCGAGATCGGGAACACCGAGCGAAGGGCGGCGTGGAGGCCCTTGTCCTCGCGCTTGGCCGGCGCGACGTCGGCCTGCAGGAACTCCAGATAGGAGTCGACCTGGATGGCCAACAGGAACGGGACGTCCAGCACCGGCGGACGCTTGCCGAAGTCCTTGCGGATTCGCTTCTTTTCGGTGAACGAGTAGGTCATGATCGGGTACCGCCTCGGGTCGGGATTGCATGTCGACGCGGACCGCGCCGACGAAGGAGAAACGGGAGGGAACTGGTGACTGGCGGCTCCTGCTCCGGCCGGAATCGGTCAGATGCCCGCAGGCATCGCCGGTTCCGCCGGCAGTCGCCAATCACCAAGCCCCGGCGCTGCAACGGACAAAGCCCGGGGGCTCTCGCCCCCAGGCTTCGGGTATCGCCAGCCGAGACCAGCGACGCAACGTCGATTACTTGATCTCGACGGTTGCGCCGGCGGCTTCGAGGTCCTTCTTGAACTTCTCGGACTCGTCCTTGCTGACGGCATCCTTGACGACGGCCGGAGCCGACTCGACCAGGTCCTTGGCTTCCTTGAGGCCCAGACCGGTGATCGCACGGACGACCTTGATGACTTCGACCTTCTTCTCGCCAGCGGACTTCAGCGAGACGGTGAACTCGGTCTTCTCCTCGACCGGGGCGGCAGCGCCGGCGGCCGGGGCGGCCGCGACGGCCACCGGGGCCGCGGCGGAGACGCCGAACTTCTCTTCCATCGCCTTGACCAGCTCCATCACTTCGACGAGGGTCTTGCCGGCGATCGCTTCGATGATCTGCTCGTTGCTGAGGGACATGAACTTGCTCCTGAAACGGTTCTAACTGAATGGAAAGGTGTGACGAATTGGCGTATGCGCTCAGGCAGACTTCTGCTGGCCGACCGCGTTGATCGCGCGGGCCACCTGCGAAGCCGGCTCGGCCAGGACGCGCACGAGCATCGTGGCGGGCTGGACGAGAACGCTGAGCAGCATGCTGAGCGCCTGATCGCGGGTCGGCAGCGAGGCCAGCACGTCGACGTGCGTCCCCGGATATGCCTTGCCGCCGATGGCGACCAGCTTCGGCTGCAACTTGTCGTTGGCCTTGGCGAATTCCTTGATCAGACGTCCGGCTGCACCGGGATCTTCGGTCGAGAAGGCGTACAGCAGCGGACCGGTGAGCGTGTCCTTGACACACGCATAGTCCGTGCCGTCCACGGCGCGCGATACCAGGGTGTTTTTCGCCACCCGCAGATATACGCCGCCCTGACGAGCCTTCTTGCGCAGCTCGGTGAGCTGCGAGACGGTAAGACCGATGTACTCGGACGCGACCAGGGAATGCGCCTTGGAAGCGACATCCGCCAGTTCGGCAACGACCTCTTTCTTTTGCGCAAGATTGAGCGCCATTGTTGTCTCCGAACCGGGCTCCGGTACGCTCCTGCGCGCCGGCTCCCAAACGGTCACGGGCTGCGTTCCTTTGCAGACCGTCGGCGCTTTCGCGCCCTTCGGTGGCCGTTCCAGGTAAACCTGTTCGGGCTGCACCATCTACGCAGGCTTGACGTTTAAGACGTCGACGAGCGGATCACCGGCGCATCCATCGCCTTCCGGCCTCCCTGCTGCCGGTGATCGCGTGCCGTCTCGGCCGCCTGCGGTCTTTGACGGCTCCCTTGCGGGAGGCCCTCAAAAATTGGAGTCCGCTCGTGCGAGAAGCGGACGTTTGAAATCGGGATCAGGCCGAGAGCGTGGACGGATCGACGCTGACGCCGACGCCCATCGTGCTCGACACCGACACCTTCTGCAGATACACGCCCTTCGCGGTC
Organism: Nitrosospira sp. CT; assembly: GCF_059489795.1. Lineage (NCBI taxonomy): Bacteria > Pseudomonadati > Pseudomonadota > Betaproteobacteria > Nitrosomonadales > Nitrosomonadaceae > Nitrosospira > Nitrosospira sp. CT. The sequence continues at coordinate 2,537 of NZ_JCAHZJ010000028.1, read as the reverse complement.
GACGGCTTGGCCTTGACCAGGTCGGCCAGCAGCGCGTTCAGGTTGTCCTTGAGCGCGTCGACCTCGAAGGTGGCCTTGCCGATCGTCGCGTGGATGATGCCGGCCTTGTCGTTGCGGAACTTGACCTGGCCGGCCTTGGCGTTCTTGACCGCCGTGGCGACGTCCGCAGTGACCGAGCCGTCCTTCGGGTTCGGCATCAGGCCGCGCGGGCCGAGCAGCTGACCGAGCTTGCCGACGACGCGCATCGCGTCCGGGGTCGCGATGACGCGGCCGTAGTCGAGATCGCCGGCCTGCATCTTCTCGGCGAGGTCTTCCATGCCGACCGCATCGGCGCCGGCCGCCTTGGCGGCCTCGGCCTTCTCGCCGGCCGGCACGAACACGGCGACCTTGACGGTCTTGCCGGTGCCGTGCGGCAGCAGCGACGAGCCGCGCACGCCCTGGTCGGACTTCTTCGCGTCGATGCCGAGACGGACCGACACGTCGACCGACTCGACGAACTTCGCCTTGGCGCCGTCCTTGACCAGCTTGAGGGCGTCCTCGATGCCGTAGGCCTTGCCCGCCACGACCTTCTCGCTCAGAGCCTTGTAGCGCTTACCGATCTTCGCCATGTCTTCAGCCCTCCACCGTCAGACCCATGCTGCGGGCGCTGCCCGCAATCGTACGAACCGCCGCGTCGATGCTGGCCGCGGTCAGATCGGGTTCCTTCGCCTTGGCGATTTCCTCGAGCTGCTTGCGCGTGACCTTGCCGACCTTGACGGTGTTCGGGGTCTTGGAACCGGACTGGATGCCGACCGCCTTCTTCAGCAGGATCGTGGCCGGCGGCGTCTTCGTGATGAACGTGAACGTGCGGTCCGAGTAGGCCGTGATCACGACCGGAATCGGCAGACCCGGCTCGAGCTTCTGCGTGGCGGCATTGAACGCCTTGCAGAACTCCATGATGTTGAGGCCGCGCTGGCCGAGCGCCGGACCGACCGGCGGCGACGGGTTGGCCTGACCGGCCTTGACCTGCAGCTTGATGTAACCGACGACTTTCTTTGCCATTGCTCTCTCCGGGTGCTAGCGCCTGATGGTCAGGCTCCCCATCGGACCGGGAAATCACGTGTCCCGGCATCACGTAGGTATTTCTGATCGGGCGATACGCCGACGGCCGCCCGATGGCGGCCGAGGTCCCGACCCGCCATCGAAACGGCGAGCCGGCAAGTGTAGCAGAGATTTCAGGCCTTTTCGACCTGACCGAATTCGAGCTCGACCGGCGTCGAGCGGCCGAAGATCAGCACCGCCACGCGCAGGCGGCTCTTCTCGTAGTTGACTTCCTCGACGACGCCGTTGAAGTCGTTGAACGGCCCGTCGGTGACCCGGACCATTTCGCCCGGCTCGAACAGCACCTTCGGCTTGGGCTTGTCGACGCCTTCCTGCACGCGGCGCAGGATCACGTCCGCCTCGCTGTCACGGATCGGCAGGGGCCGGTCGGCGGTGCCGCCGATGAAGCCGAGCACCTTCGGCGTCTCCTTGACCAGATGCCAGGCCTCGTCGTCGATCTTCAGGGCCTTGCCCTGGTCGTCGGTCTCGATCTGGACCAGCACGTAGCCGGGGAAGAACTTGCGCTCGCTGCGGCGCTTTTGGCCGCCGCGCATCTCGATGACTTCTTCGGTGGGCACCAGCACCTCGCCGAAGCTCGCCTCCATGCCGGCGCGCGCGATGCGATCCTTCAGGGACCGCTCGACCTGATGCTCGAAACCGGAATAGGCGTGAACCACGTACCAGCGCTTGGACATCTCGCCCTCCTTAGTGGCCCAGCTTGAGCAGCCAGTCCAGCACGATCCACTTGAGGACCAGATCCATCAGGCCCAGCACGAGACTGAGAATGATGACGACCACGATGATGACGCCGGTGGTCTTGAGCGTTTCCTCGCGCGTCGGCCAGACGACCTTGCGCAGCTCGAACTGCGACTCGCTGAGAAACTCGCGTGCCGAACGTCCGGCGCGTGTGATCGCCGCCAGCCCGAGCGCCAGCGCCAGCGCGCCGATCAGCAGCCCGAGACGCGGCAGCGTGCCGAGAGTGCCCGCGTAGTAGTAGTAGCCGACGATGCCGGCCAGCGCCAGCACCACCGCCACGGTCAACTTGGCGATCTCGAGGGCGCCGCCGCCAGCTTCTTGTTCGACTTTAGCGTTCATGTTCTCGGGTGATGGCACGCCAGGAGGGACTCGAACCCCCAACCTGCGGTTTTGGAGACCGCTGCTCTGCCAATTGAGCTACTGGCGTATGGGTGTACTCGTGCGGCCGTCCATGACCGCGAAGAACGAACCGGCCGTCCTGGCCGGACTTTCCAGCGAACAGCACCCGACCCCGGAAAACGAGTCGGGGTCCGGCGTGCCGAACCCCTCCTCTCCGATCGCCTGTGCCGAACGAGCGATCTTACTCGAAGATCTTCGCGACGACGCCGGCGCCGACGGTGCGGCCGCCTTCGCGGATCGCGAAGCGCAGGCCCTCGTCCATCGCGATCGGCGCGATCAGCGTCACCACCATCTTGATGTTG
>NZ_JCAHZJ010000027.1:0-1143 GCF_059489795.1 Nitrosospira sp. CT | reverse complement strand
GTGATTTTATCGTTCCACACCTCCTTTCCGTCAATTAATGTTTGCATGGGTGTTCGCCCGCAGCACATCTTGCCCTGATGAGTGCGGTCGTGATTGTAGTAGTGCAGCCAGTCATCCAGGTCAATTTGCAACTCCTCGATTGATCGGTATATCTTGCGCCGGAAGGCGACCTGGTAGAACTCTTGCAGGATCGTCTTGTGAAAGCGCTCACAGATGCCGTTGGTCTGAGGATGATTGGTTTTGGTGCGGGTATGTTCAATATCATTGAGCGCCAGATAGAGTTGATAATCGTGAGTCTCTGGCTTACCGCAATATTCCGTGCCACGATCGGTCAGAACACGGATCAGGCCCATATCCTGTTCTGTAAAAAAGGGTAGTACCCGATCGTTGAGCAGATCCGCACCGGTAATCGGCGTCTTGGTCGTATAGAGCTTGGCTGTGGCCCACTTGGAGTAGGTGTCGACGAAGGTCTGCTGATAAATACGACCCACGCCCTTGATCGTGCCCACATAGAAGGTGTCCTGACTGCCAAGGTAGCCAGGATGAGCGGTTTCTATCTCACCATGGGCGACATCGTCGTCCTGCTTCTTTTCCAATGCAGAAACCTGCGCTTCGGTCAGCACTTCTCCCGTCTGCGCGATATGACGTTCCAGTGCCGCCAACCGCTTCTTGAATGATTCCAGGTCACGGCGCAGCCAGACAGAGCGAACGCCTGAGGGAGAAATGAAGATGCCGCGTTTGCGCAACTCGTTGGAAACGCGCACTTGCCCGAACGCAGGCTGCTCAAGAGCAAATGCAGCTACCGCCAGCTCGACTGCCTCCTCAACTCGGTTCTTGGGATTAGGCTTTTTGCGGTTGGCATCAATCAGGGCATCGATACCGCCATTTTCCATCGCCGACTGATACCGATAGAAGGTATCCCGGGAAAAGCCCATCAGCTTGCAGGCGCGCGACACATTGCCAAGCTCGGCTGCTAGATTAAGAGCCCTACCTTGTGCTTGATAACATTTTGTTGAAAACTACTCATGGGGTTACTCCTTTGCGCTTTCAGCGCTCAATTTGATAAAGATTCGCACCTCTATCAAACCGGGTAACCCCGCTTTTCGCAAGGCCCTACTGTCCGATCAAATCTAAACTACTACA
>NZ_JCAHZJ010000026.1:0-29324 GCF_059489795.1 Nitrosospira sp. CT | reverse complement strand
GATATGAGTTGCTCTTTTCTCTGACGTATCATTGCGTCATGTACTGCCGCTTCGTTCACGTCATACATCACCGCACTGCTCGCGCTTGCTGTTGCCTTTGCTGCCTCGAATTCACACTCCGTCAAGTCTTTGTGACGCTGGGGCGGATCGTCTCGAGGCTTACTTAAAATCATTGGTTGCTGTGCGCATGCATACAGGAGCACGCACAGAATAACCGTGATGTGATACTTCATGACGCATCCCTCTTTGTTTATTGGGAGAGCCATTGTATCAACTCTATTTACCCACCCCCGGCCATGATCCTTCCGGGACTTACAGCGGTGATGCTTGTGCTGATCATCGGGGCTACCGCTCTGGCGACCGGTGTCGTTGAGGTCGTCATGGCGATTCGCCTGCGTAAGGTGATCCGAGGGGAAGGGCTCCTGATTCTCGAAGGCATCATATCGATCGCGTTCGGCGTATTCGTATTTCTCTTCCCCGGTGCCGGAGCACTGGCTCTAGTGTGGCTGATCAGCACGTATGCCACCATATCCGGACTGCTGCTGTTCGTACTCGCCTGGCGAGCAAAAAAATGGGGGCTAGCATGAGATGCTTGCGTCATGAACTACCCCATGGATCTCCTGATAGAGGCTTTAAGTCAGGGGTTTGGCTGGGCCGGTCCTGCCAATGGCAAGGCCGGATGCCAACAAGGTTGGCGCACTGAAACGGTGCGTTGATCACATTTATGGACGAGCAATACTTAAAGGAGGAAAAGACATGAATCTCACCAAAATGATTGTAGTCTCAATTTGCAGCTTGTCTCTCACTACCACGGCCCTCGCTGCAGATCCCAAGGCGAGCAAGGACTTGGGACCTACCGCTGCCGAGACTGAGCTCATCGGGCTTGGATAGCAGGTCTCGAAATTCAAGGGCGCGGATGTCTATAACGATACGAAGGAAAAGGTCGGGGATTTCGATGATTTCATCGTAACCAAGGATGGGCATCTGGTTTTTGCCATTGTGAATATTGGTGGCTTTCTCGGCTACGGTGATTACAAGGTCGCGGTCCCTGTGGAGAGATTTTCCCAGATTGTCCCGAAAGCGGTTCTTCCCGGCGCAACAAAGGAAAAACTGAGGCAACTGCCCAGATTCGATTACCGGATCCTGGTAGGAAAAGAAAAGGGGTCAGAAAACCCCTAGGCACAAGCTGGCGGGAACACTTACAGTGTTCCCGTTCTCTGCCCTCTGAAACGGTGAGCTGTGAGGGCAAGGTGTATCGTGCGCTTCATTCAGCAGGTGTGGAGGTATAGCCGTTATACTTTGTCATAGCCGAACGATTCCAGCAAATTATCGTTGTCGCGATTTTTTATTCCAGCGACCTTCATATCGGCTATCTTGGAAGAAAATTTTGAGCGTGCATGAAGGCTGCACGCAAGAACGCGAAGATTATCGCCCTCCCGGAGATCTGGATGAAGATGCATGGGTATTGAACTCGATGCTTACTCCCTCCCGAGATCCCGTCAGTAACCCGCCTCCTTCTGGTGGCGCACGGCTAGAATCACTGCCGTCTCGCCCTCATAGCGATAGAGAGCCACATAACCACTGTCCCCGAAGTCGATGATCCACTCCCGATACTCTGGCTCCATATCCTCCGCCGGACGGCCGATCCCAGGCTGGTGCACAAGCACTTTCACGCTTTTGCGGATCGCCTGGACGGCCCGCCTGGCAGCATCAACGTTCTTATCTGCGAGGAAACGATACAGGCGCTGCACATCCTGCAGCGCCTGAGGCGTCCAGATCAGACGTGGCATTCTGGTGGCTCAGCGTCCTGACCTCCTTCGAGCTTAACCAACCAGGCGTCCGCCTCTTCAGCCGTGGCATGCAATCCAGTGGCCTGGTACTCTTTCCAAGCCTTGATCGCATCCTGGCGGAAGGCCTCGCGCTTCTCTTCGCGCTCGACATACTGGGTGATTGCCTCACGCATGAGCCAGTGTGGCGTGCGATGACGAGCGGTGGCCAAGCGCTTCACGCGCTCCTTGATATCCGGGTCAATCTTGATCGCAACTGGGCGGGTAACAGCAGCCATGGCAGGGTCTCTATTTGGTATTTAATGGTATTACCTTAGCATACCAGCGGCGACAAATCCATATGTGCTATATAGGCAGAACTCCTGCCCGCACTGGCGGTTTTACGGATGCAATGACAGCTGAGATGCTGATTGCCTACGCCTCCTGACATTTGATACTTTTCGACATGCGAAAACAAGACTGAGGACCAGTCGAAGAGCTGGTCCCCCTATAATCCAGCTATTTCAACTTTCTCATTTCCTCGGCCAATACCCACAAGGCGCGGTTGAGCTTCACATTTTGATCGATGCCGGTCACCGCGCGGGTCGTCATGGAGCGTCCGCCCTTGTTTCGTCCCCGTATGCCACCCTTGATCAGGTTTTCCTGAACAGGCTGAAGGTCGTCTACATGTCGCTGGCGCGATCCGAGAAACGCCGCGGCGTCAGTAAATCCCGTTCCGTAATCGGCGCCGGTCTTTCCGAATCTTCATATTTGAGGGTCAGGGTGCGCGATCTGGGCGAATTCTGCGGAGCATCGCGTTTATCGCCTGATGAAGCAGGAGGGATGGCGGGCTCAGGTGGGATACCGGCAAAGCCGGACATTATGGCAAACCGGCTGCCGTTGCCGAGAACCGGCTAGAGCAGAACTTTGACGTCGAGGCCCCCAATGAGGTTTAGGTCACGGATATCACTTATATCCGTACGCACGAAGGCTGGCTGTATCACGCTTATTGCGGTAATTGCTCTACCGATTTTTGTCTGAATTCTCCCCTATCACATCATCCTTGCATAATCTGCCGCTGAGCATTGCATCCAGGGATTTCAAACTGTTCCAGGTCAGGATGAAAAGTGTGGAAGAAAAAATCATACAAAGGGTGGTTTGCCATACGCCAGCGCCGTTCGAGTTCAGGAATTCGCAAAGCGAGTATGCGGTGTGGAATATTATCCGCATAAGGTAAGGGAACGAGACTGGCACCAGGGAAAGCATCCTGGAACATTAATCCCAGATACAGCTTTTCAAGGGGTGGGCGTGCGCCAATGACTATCCAGTCGACCTGAAGCGAGACGCATGCAAGATAGAGCTGCTTTAAAACAGCGGTGCGTACTGTCCGGGCTTGGGTACCCCCGCTGACAACAAAGCGCGTGGCTTCCGCTACTCTGCTTGCGCGAAGGTATTCCGGCAGCAAGATTGCATGTTCCAAGGGAAGGGGCGCTTGGATATTGGTTTGAAGTCTTGAGGTCGCCACGGGACTTCCATCAGCTTTTGAAGTGGCCAAAAAAACGAACGAGGAGTTGCGTGAGTCTTCCGGTTCGGGAAAGGCAAGCTTAAGAGCGAATTGCGGTAGATGACGTCCATACCTGTCTTTCCGAAGTCTTGTACACTGTGCGAGTTCTTCAGGCGTGCGAACACGCCCTATGGTAAAGGGAAGATATTCAACTTTCATATTGCCTGGTTCTTTTAAAATCTGGTTCCCTCAATCCATCTGGGATTGAAAGAGTTACTCATAGAAACAAGCGCGGAAGTATAAGTACTTAAGCGACTTGGCGCTTGCCTATCTGACCCTCCAGCCACTTCATAGGATGAGTGCCTGGAGTAACACCTTTAGTGGTTTAATTTGCACGGACACTTTGATAGGTGGATTATTCACTTATGGAGGGGGTTTATGATGATTGAACGCTGGACAGGCAGGAATTGGCAAGCCGCTCACTGCCGAGCAGCAACGTATCCGGCAGCCGGGGGCGGAGAATCGGCAGTTACGGATGCATAATGACGTTTTAAAAAAGCCTCGGCCTTCTTTGCGGGAACTGAAATGACCTACCGGCTGGTTCGTCATCATTTCTTGCTGCCATCCACATCAGATGCATCGCCCTTTGGCTCAAAATCTCGTGACTACATTATCCAGAATAAACTTGCTAAACCACTTTCCAATCCAGGCGAATATGTCCAAAAACGGTAACGACCTCTTGTAATACCCAATGAGAAACGCCTCCTTCTTGCTATTCCTGTGGTCAATGCCATTCATGGCAGGATCGTCAGCAGATTCGCCCCAGGGTAGGGACATCGAAGTTCAGGTCAGCATGGTCGGGGAAAACATTATTATTGATCTTAATTTTGCTGTGCCAGCAAGCCAGCAGGAGGTCTGGGACGTGCTCACCGACTTCGACGGTATGGCTGATTTTGTCTCCAACTTGAAGGAGAGCAAGATTGTCAGTGTTTCTGAAGACAAGTTTACTATTTTCCAAAGCGGGGCTGCCACTTACGGCCCCATCCGTTATCCGTTCGAGTCAACACGGGAAGTAAGATTGATCCCTTACGATAAGATATTGACGCATCTCATCAGTGGCAACATGCACAAATTGGAAGGTACTACTTACCTGACTGATGAGGCCGGGCTGACTCGCGTGGTCCATCGTACTGAGGCTATCCCGAAAGTCTGGATTCCTGCGGTAGTGGGAAAAGTGTTTATCGAGCATGAAATGCGGGAGCAGTTTAATGAAATGAGAAATGAAATAATCAGGAGGAAGAGAGCGGTCCTAAAGAAAGGACATGAGAGAAACAGGACGAGCGATGACTAAACGGTGGTCCTGCCACTAAAATTTTATGCGGGAACTGATTGTCTCGTATATCTTCGAACTGAATGCGGTCGCCTGCTGGATAATCTCCCGCTCGGATGGGTCCTTGATCTTTCCCGTCCTCGTTAGCTTTTCGCCGACTCTGTAACCATTCGCCCACGCCGCATCGCAAATGGGGTCACCAAAAACATGCTTCTTTTCGGCAATATGCGCGGCTAATCCGCTCAGGAATTTGTCGTTTGTGCCTGAAAAATAACCTCCTATCGTACAGAGCTTGTAATCCTCTTCGGTGGCGGTAACGGTGGTGGAAAAAATCGCAAAAAACAACAACAAAAACAGTTTTTTCATGCTGCTCCTTAAAGATTCAGATTCATGACTTGCCGTTCAGCGGAACCTGCGCGAGATGAGGATCAACCGATGGATGAAATATTGTTTCTCTTCCTGGCGTCCCGGCAACTTCAAAACGGGCAACTGCAAAATGGAAGTGCGAAGGTACATCTATTATAGTACTGCTGTTCCGGTGTGCGATACAGGTCGGTCTTGCCTTCAGCCGATTCATGGAGTTGGGCTCTTGTCTGTCATGGATGCCGCAACAATCAGGAGCATAAGGAAATCTTCGGCTGGACCATCCGCTTTTTTTATTGCTATATTTAAAACGTGTCGAGAGCGGCAGTTCGCTCATTCCGAGATGGCAAGGATTATAAGACCTGATGTGAAAACATTCCTTTCCTCCATATCCATTCAGCCAGCAAGACCTTATGTCGCCCCGATGTGGCTGCGGGGGGGCCACGCCCAAACCATCTATCCCTATTTTCTTGCCCGCCCTTCGATTCCCTACCGGCGTGAGCGCTGGGAGCTGGATGATGGGGATTTCATCGATATCGACTGGCTGGAGGGCGCGAGGGATGCGCCCCTGGTAGTGCTGTTTCATGGCCTCGAGGGAAGCTCGAACAGCCACTATGTCGTGAGCACCATGACCCTGTTTCGGGAGATAGGCTGGCGCGCGGCCGTGGTACATTTTCGTGGCTGCTCCGGTTCACCGAATCGGCTGCCACGCGCCTATCATGCGGGTGATTCGGCAGAGATCCACTGGGTATTGGAACGCATCAATGTCAGAGAAAGGCAGCCCGGCTTACAACACTCTTCGATTTATGCGGTCGGAGTATCGCTGGGAGGCAACGCGCTGCTGAAATGGCTGGGTGAACAGGGCAGGCACGCGTGCCGGTTGGTGGACGGAGTTGTGGCCGTTTCCGTGCCTCTCGATCTTGCCGCTGCGGGGAATGCTCTCGCTTCCGGCTTCAATCTGCTCTACACGCGCCATTTTCTCGATACGCTCAAGCGCAAAGCGGTTGGGAAACTCGACCTCTTTCCGGATTTGTTCGATCCAGCCGCGGTCGGCGCCTGCACCACATTGTATGAGTTTGACAATCTCGTAACTGCACCGCTCCATGGTTTTCGCAATGCGGAGGACTATTGGAATCAATCGAGCAGCAAACCATGGCTCAAGTACATTGAAGTGCCTACCCTCGTTGTAAATGCAATCAACGACCCGTTCATGCCGCCGCATGCCTTGCCCACCTGTGCAGATGTTTCTTCCAGGGTCGTCCTGGAATACCCGGACGAGGGAGGGCATGTAGGCTTCCTCGATTCCCCGTTTCCCGGCAGACTGACCTGGTTGCCGGAAAGAATCGTCAGCTTTTTTGGCGAGCAAGGGGGTCGGGTCGTGCTGCAAACCGGCGAAGCAATGCCGGCAACCCAGATTTCCTGATCACGATTTTCGTCGCGGTTTTTCGTCGCACCTTCCGGACTTCCCCTTCAGAAATACTGCCGTGCTGGTACCCGACTCGGAATCCGGAATGGCCTCCGGATATAAAACTGCTGTCCTCTGGCAAGGACCTTTATGTGGTTAACTGGTGTAAAATATCCCGTGTAATTTAGTCGGCTTCCCGCAAGTCGGCTTGCTGCCACAGTCCCTAACCTTTCGCCGCGTCAGTCCTCAAGTGCCTGTTCCGACAACGTTTATTCATCTACGGTTGCACAGTGAGTATTCCGTAGTAGACGGCATCGTTCGCATAGACGAGGCGGTGGCCAAAGCCGTTGCCGAGGGAATGCCAGCCCTGGCGCTGACCGATCTCTCGAACCTGTTCGGCCTTATCAAGTTTTACCAGGAGGCGCGCAATAAAGGAATAAAGCCGATTGTCGGCTGCGATGTGTGGATCAGTAACGACATCGATCGGGACAAATCTTCTCGAATGCTGCTGCTGTGTCAATCCTATCCCGGCTATCTCGCGCTGTGCCGCCTGCTATCTCGTGCCTACCGGGAGAATCAATACCGGGGACGGGCGGAAATCAGGAAATCCTGGTTAAGCGACGGCGATCTCGGGACGGAAGGCTTGCTTGCTCTTTCAGGCGCCAGTCTGGGCGACATAGGGCTGGCGCTTATACACAACGACTTGGATCAGGCCCGCACCCTTGCCCAAGAGTGGGCGGACCTCTTCCCCGGTCGCTTCTATATCGAAGTGCAACGGGCAGGGCACGCCAACACTGAAGCACTTGTGCAACGTTCCCTTGCTCTGGCGGCGGCCTTGCGCCTCCCGGTGGTGGCGACGCACCCGGTGCAATACCTGAATCCGGAAGACTACCGCGCCCACGAGGCCCGAGTCTGCATTTCTCAGGGCTACGTGCTGGGCGATCGGCGCCGGCCAAGGCATTGCACTGAGGAGCAATATTTCAAAACCCAGGCGGAAATGAGCGCCTTATTTGCCGACATACCTTCGGCACTTGCCAATACCATGGAAATTGCCAGGCGCTGCAATCTGGCCCTGGAATTGGGGATCAATCGCCTTCCCCAGTTTCCGACGCCGAATAACGAAAGCCTGGATTTGTACCTGCGCAATCAGGCCAGCACAGGTCTGGAAAAACGCCTGCAAGCACTTTTTCCGGATCCCGATCGACGCGCTGCGGAGATGCCGAAGTATCGCGCCCGGCTGGATTTCGAAGCCGATACTATCGTGCAAATGGGTTTTGCCGGATATTTTCTGATCGTGGCTGATTTTATCAACTGGGCCAAGCAGAATGACGTGCCGGTCGGGCCGGGACGGGGTTCCGGAGCGGGTTCGCTGGTTGCTTATTCCCTCGGCATTACCGATCTGGATCCGCTCCGCTATGATCTGTTGTTCGAACGCTTTCTCAATCCCGAACGCGTCTCCATGCCCGACTTCGATATCGACTTCTGCCAGGACGGGCGCGAACATGTCATCGAATACGTGAAACAGAAATACGGGGCCGAGAGCGTTTCACAGATCGCCACTTTCGGCACCATGGCGGCCAAGGCGGTGGTAAGGGATGTGGGCAGGGTGCTGGACCTGCCTTACAACTTTGTCGATCAACTGGCAAAACTGGTCCCTTTCGAACTGGGCATGACCCTGAAAAAAGCGCGGAAGGAAGAGCCGCAATTGAATCAACGCGCAGAAGCGGAGGAGGAGGTCCGCAATCTGCTCGAGTTGGCCGAACGCCTGGAGGGACTGACGCGCAATGTGGGCATGCACGCAGGAGGCGTGCTGATTGCTGCAGGAAAGATTACCGATTTTTGTCCTGTATATTGCGCGGACGGGGGAGAATCGGTCGTAAGCCAGCTTGATAAAGATGATGTGGAGAAAATCGGTCTGGTGAAGTTCGATTTTCTGGGATTGAGGACTTTAACCATACTCGACTGGAGCGTGCGGTATATCAGGCAGCGCGAGTCGGACAAGACGGGCAGGACGGAGAACGATCTCGGAACTCAACCGTTTTCGCTTGAGAACCTCCCGCTGGATGACCCCGGTACCTACGCGCTGATGCGGCAAGGTAACGCGGTGGGAATCTTCCAGTTCGAATCGCGCGGCATGAAGGATCTTTTGCAGAAGGCCAGGCCGGACCGCTTCGAAGACATCATCGCGCTGGTAGCCCTGTATCGTCCCGGACCGATGTCGCTGATCCCGGAATTTATCGAACGCAAGCATGGTAAGCGAGTGGTGGAATATCTCGATCCGCGCCTGAAACCGATACTCGAGCCTACCTACGGCATCATGGTTTACCAGGAACAGGTGATGCAGATCGCACAGGTGATTGGCGGATACAGCCTTGGGAGCGCCGATCTGCTGCGCCGGGCCATGGGCAAGAAAAAGCCTGAGGAAATGGCTTTGCAGCGCGATATCTTCGTGTCCGGCGCAGTGAAGAATGGGCTGACAGAGGACGGCGCTGCCGAATTGTTCGACCTGATGGAAAAATTTGCCGGCTATGGATTCAATAAATCCCATGCAGCCGCGTATGCCTTGATAGCCTTCCAGACCGCCTACCTCAAAGCGCATCATCCGTCTGAATTCATGGCGGCCACCCTGTCTGCTGACATGGATGATACGGACAAGGTACACATATTTTTTGAGGACAGCATTGCCAATGGACTGGTTATCCTGCCTCCCGATATCAACCTGTCCGGTTATCGCTTTGTCCCGGTAGACGAGAAAACCATACGGTATGGCCTGGGGGCAGTAAAAGGAACAGGAGAATCGGCAATAGCGGCTATCATCCAGACGCGCGGTGAGGGAGGCCCTTTCAGCGACTTGTTCGATTTCTGTCATCGGGTAGACAAACGTATTGTTAACCGGCGCGTAGTGGAATCTCTTATACGCGCGGGCGCATTCGATGCCATCGACAGCCATCGTGCAGCCTTGCTGGCATCGGTTGGAATCGCCCTCGAATCGGCGGAGCAGGCGGAACGCTCGATTAACCAGGTAAGCCTGTTTGGAGAGGGAACGGATGTCATTGAGCGGGCGACCCTAGTCAAGGTGCCCGTATGGCCGGAAAAGGAAATGCTGAAAAATGAAAAACTGGCTCTCGGGCTCTATTTGAGCGGTCATCCCTTCAACGCCTACAGGGAAGAATTGAATCATTTCGTGCGCACCCGCCTGGATCGACTGGTGCCTCAGCGGGAACCGCAACTCCTCGCAGGCATCGTATACGCAATACGCATACAGGTAACGCGACGAGGCAGAATGGGCGTGATCGTGCTGGATGATGGGAGCGGTCAGGTGGAGCTCGTTGCGTATAGCGAGCTGTTCGAGTCTGCCCGCAGCTGGTTGAAGGAAGATCAGCTTGTGATCGCGGAAGCAAGAGTCAGTAACAGGATGGGCGATGATGAGTATGGAAACGGACTGCGGATAACCGCCGATGTGCTGTATGATCTGGATAGCGCCCGTTCCCGTTACGCCCGGCGAGTGGAGGTGCATTGCAATGGATCCTCCAGCGCTACCAGATTGAAAGAACTGCTTGCGCCCTACCGGCTCGATGTAGGCAGTGTCGGCACAAAAAAAGGGTCTTCCGGTAATTCGAGCGACGTCAACGCGGAGGTTTGTCCTGTGCGGATTGTCTACCGGAACCAGAATGCCGGCTGTGAGCTCGAACTGGGCGATGCCTGGCGCATTCGCCTGCGCGAGTCGGCGCTACAATCCCTGGCCGCGCATTTCAAGATGGAAAATGTCAGAATCGTCTACTGATGATCTATACCAACTATCTCTGGAGAAGATTCGAATGGGAAGCATTCTTGACCCCAGGGATGAGTAGTTCTACTATGCTCACGCACACCCTCAACTATCGTTCCACCCTCCCCGGCCAGGTTGCCCGGAGTGGCTGGTAAAAGGCAGAAAATTGGAACCGAACACATCAACCGTCGCCTCTGGATTGAAAAAAGTAAGAGCCCATATCGCAGAGATCGCAGAGAAGGCAGGCCGGCAAGCCGGGGAAATCACGCTTTTGGCCGCGAGCAAAACCAATCCCGCAGAGCGCTTGCGGGAAGCGTTTGTCGCAGGACAAACCATTTTCGGCGAAAACTACTTGCAGGAAGCGCTGGAAAAAATGCCGGCGCTTAACGATTTACCGATCGAGTGGCATTTCATCGGCCCTATACAGAGCAACAAGACCCGACGCATCGCAGAGAACTTTGCGTGGGTACACAGTGTAGACCGCAAAAAAATTGCCGAGCGTTTGTCGAAGGACAGGCCCGCATCGCTTCCCCCGCTTCAGATATGCTTGCAAGTCAATGTAAGCGGGGAAGACAGCAAAAGCGGTGTGGCACCGGAAGAGGTAGCCGATCTGGCAGCGCATGTTGTCGAATTGCCGCGGTTGAGGTTGCGGGGGGTAATGGCAATCCCGGAACTGACCAAATTCACCGCTTTGCAGCGCAGCCAGTTCCGAATGCTGAAAGAAGCCTACGACCAGCTCAAGCAGAGCGGATATGATGTGGATACCATCTCGATGGGGATGTCGGAAGACCTCGAACTCGCCATTCAGGAAGGAGCAACGATGGTGCGGGTCGGTACAGCCATTTTTGGGCCGAGGCGCTACCCTATCCCGGAGGAGCTTGCCCGGCAAGCACAGCCCTGAACAAACCTTTCTCGTTCGACATCGGCTATCCCTGAATCGCTTGTCCGGTAAGGTCGAGGTATTTTTTGTATAGCTGCTCTCGGGTTTCAGTGATGTCCGGGTTGAGAACGATGCAGTCTACCGGACATACTTCCACGCATTGCGATTCTTCGTGGTGTCCTACGCATTCCGTGCACAGATCAGGGTTTATTTCGTAGTACTCCTCGCCGGGCGAAATGGCACTGTTCGGACACTCGGGCTGGCACACGTCGCAATTGATGCATTCATCAGTGATCATTAAAGCCATGGCTACCTCGATGATTTATCCTTCGACGCGATCTTCATTCCAAGTTGCGTCGAAATAAGGGGATGCACGAACTTTTCTATATTGCCACCGAATAAAGCGATTTCGCGCACGATAGTGGCGGATATAAACATGTATTGCTCGGAGGGCGTAAGAAACAAAGTCTCGACATCCGGATAAAGCGTACGATTCATTCCTGCCATCTGGAATTCATATTCGAAATCCGAGACAGCACGCAAACCGCGCAGGATTACCCTGGCATGCTGTTGTTGCGCGAACTCCATCAGCAAACCTGAAAACGGCATGACTTTAACGTTGGGATAATCCGTCAGCACCTGGCGCACCATCGCCACCCGCTCATCCTGTGTAAAGAATGGTTTTTTTCCGCTGCTTGCAGCGACCGCTACCACCACTTCCCTGAACAAACCGGAGGCACGCCGTACCAGATCTTCATGGCCCCGGGTAATGGGATCGAAAGTACCAGGGTATATCGCTTTATCCATTTAATTTATTTATTGTGGAACTCAATAAGTGATAACACACCTTTCCCGCATGTCCCCTGCGCCGCACTGCCCATCCCTCAAACTCCGCAGGGCAATCGTCTTCCAGATAGACAAGCCCCTCTTCGGTGAGATGCGCGTGCAATTTGGGCAGTAGCCTGGGCAACAGATCGAGATGGTAGGGGGGATCGAGAAATATCACATCGAAGCAGCGTCGGTCGGAATCAATAAAATTCATGGCATCAGCTCCCGCCAGTTCAATGCGCGTGGCTCCCAGTTTCCGGGCTGTGGCTCGAAGCGCTTTCAATACCACAGGGCTGGATTCCACCATCACGACTTCCGCGGCTCCACGCGAAGCTGCTTCGAAACCCATTGCCCCGCTGCCCGCGAACAGGTCGAGGCAGCGCTTGTGGCTCATATCCTGCCCCAACCAATTGAAGACCGTCTCGCGCACCCGGTCAGGGGTGGGACGCAGGTCCATGTCATTGGGGAAAGTCAGGATGCGGCTGCGCCACTCACCTCCTATGATTCGAACCCTATTTCTCATCGGGAGTGCAATGAAAAAAGAGAAAAACTTCTGTCAGGAGGTAGGGGCTTGCAAAAAGTGCTTTTACTTTCCACTCGTGTCCGGAAGACCCACCACCACCGTTACCATGCCGGATGGGTTGATACGTCTCTGGAAAGCCTGGGTTACCTGGGAGATGGTTACCTTCGATACCGCCTTTACGTAATCATTCAGATAGGTCAGGGGCAGATCGTAAAAACCGATCATGGCGAGGTACCCGAGTATCTTCTTGTTACTGTCGATGCGCAGCGGGAAGCTGCCGATGATATTTTTTTTGGCTTCGATCAGTTCTTTTTCCGTTGGCCCTCCGGCAATAAAATCAGCCAGGACTTTCCGGGTTATGGAAAGCGCCTCTTCAGACTGTTCTTTCTGGGTTTGCAATGCAATCTCGAATGGTCCTTCTTCTTTCAGGGGGGTAAACGAACTGTGAACACTATAGGCCAGCCCGCGTTTCTGGCGGATTTCCTCCATCAGGCGTGAGGTGAATCCACCTCCGCCAAGGATGTGATTCCCCACGATGAGAGGAAAATAATCGGGATCATCGCGTTTGAGCCCGGGATAGGCGAGCTGGATATGACTCTGGGTAGCCGGATGGGCGATCCGCTGTGTGCCCGGTGCAGGTGGCGTCACTTCCGGAATGCTTTGTCCTCGTCTCTCGCGTGACAGATCCCTCGTCAGGGATTCGGCAATCGCTGCGGCTTCGTCACGGCTTACATCTCCCATGATGGACACGACCGCGTCTCCCGCCGTATAGAGAAACCGGTGAAAATCAATTAGATCCTGACGCCCCAGTTTACTCACGCTCTCGATCTCACCCGAACCTCTCAGTCCATAAGGATGGGTACCGTAGAGCATTTTCATCAGCGATCGGTCGGCAATATTGCCGGGTTTGGTATCCGCTTCCTTGAGCCCTGCAATGACACGCGCTTTTTCCCGCTCCAGGACATATTCAGGAAACTCCGGGTGCTGAATGATCTTGCCGAACAATTCCAGGGCGCGGTTACGCTCGCGCGCGCTGCTCAATGTTCTGAGCGTAATCCCCGCCCGATCCTGATCGAAATGGGCGCCGAGCTGCGCGCCGACATCAGCGAATCCCTTGGTGATCTGGTCTTCGGTCAATCCTCCCGCCCCCAGGTTCACAAGATGCAGGGCCATTGCCGCGCGGCCTGATTTATCAGGTGTGTCGGTGCTGCTACCCGCACGGAAATCCACACTCACATCGAGAATGGGCAAGTCGCGGCTTTCGATGAAGAAAACGCGGGCACCCGAGGCCGCCTGCCAGTGCTGGATTGGCAGAGTAGCGTACGCCCATTGGGAATAAAAACCCAGCAGAAGAAAAAACAGGTGACGGAGCATCTCTCAACCTCGCCGCTTAATGCCGCAATCCCGCCGGTACTGCCGCGGGTGCTTTCTGTTCCAGGGGCTGCGGATCGAGTACCGCAATCGTCAGATTATCGTCCTTCAGGTATTTTTTTGCCACATCGCGCACCTGTTCAGGAGTAACCGCTTGCAATTTACGCAATATGATGTCTACATCGCGATAGGACAAACCTATGCTTTCGAGCTGGCCGATCTGCATTGCCTGGAAAAACATGGAATCGAGCTGAAAAACGTGTCCCGCTACCACCTGTGCCTTGACACGCGCAAGCTCCTCCTCTGTCACGCCCTCACGTACGAGCCTTTCGATCTCGGCACGCAATGCCGCTTCTACATCAACCACTGTTTTTCCTTCGCTCGGTGTGCCATCGAGATAAAACGCTGCGGGACCCCGCGCGGTGGAATCATAGCTGGCGCCTGCGGCGCTGGCAACGCGCTGCTCGCGCACCAGAACCTTATTGAGCCGCGCCGATTCGTTCCCATCCAGCACGCCGGCCAGCATTTCGAGTGCGTACGGCTCCCAGTCCTTTTCCGGCTTGCGCAGCGATGGAGCATGATAGGCCATTGCAACGTAGGGCAACTGTGCAGGCGCCTTCACTGTCAGCCGCTTGATACCGAGCTGCTTCGGCTCGATCTGCGGCTTGCGTTGATCCAGGGGCAGTATGGACTTCGCCTTTTTTATCTGTCCGTAGTATTTTCGCGCCAGATCGAAGACCTGCCTCGGGACTACATCCCCGACCACCACAAGCACAGCATTATTGGGCGCATACCAGCGTTCATACCATTGCCTGGCGTCCTCCACAGTCATATTCTGCAGATCGTTCATCCAGCCTATCACCGGATGCCGGTAAGGGTGGGACTGATAGGAGGTCGCCATAAGTGTCTCATGCACCAGGGAGCGCGCCTGATCATCCGTACGCAACCGCCGTTCTTCCATCACGACTTTGATTTCCTTGGAAAACTCCTCTTCTGTCAGCACCAGGTTGCGCATCCGGTCCGATTCCAGTTCCATCGCCAGAGGCAGGCGGGATTTATGCAATTGCTGAAAATAGGCCGTATAATCCTGTCCCGTGAAAGCGTTTTCACGCCCCCCCGCCGCTGCGATAAGGCGGGAAAACTCGCCGCCGGGTACTTTCTTCGTGCCCTTGAACATCATGTGCTCAAGCACGTGGGCGACCCCAGTCCTGCCGTTTACCTCGTCAATGCTCCCCGCCTTGTACCAGATTTGTGAGATGACGACCGGGGAACGATGGTCTTCCTTGACGATGAGCCTCAAGCCGTTACCGAGAATGAATTCATGCGTGCTGGCAGGAGCGGCGGAGGAAAACAGCGAGATGGGAATTATGAGAGCTGCCCATAGGCAAGCCGGTAAAAAGCGGCAAGTCGGCAAAAAGCGAAAACACGGATAAGTCATCTTCTTTTTTAATTAATACCTGAATCCGGATAAACAGAATAAAATCCGGAATAAGATTTGCGTGAGATTTACATCGAAGTCCCGAATACTGACAGCCTACCAGAATGGCAAGTTTCTTCAAATCCAAAAATGATTCCACGACGAGCGAACCTACGAATTCGAATTGGGGGGTAAGGGTCAGGCAAGGCCTTTCCCGCACGCGCGACAATCTCGGCAAGCGCCTTTCGGGTCTCTTCGGTGGCGGAGCAATCGATGAAGACCTCTACGAGGAGATGGAAACCATATTGCTCACTGCGGATGCAGGTGTCAGTGCCACTACCTGGCTGCTGGAGGAGTTGCGCAGAAAAGTCAAACGTAACGGCCTGACGGATGCGTCGCAGCTCAAAGATGCGTTGCAGGAAGCGCTGGTCGATCTGCTGGAGCCGCTTGCGCAACCCCTCGATACCGGCGCCCACCAGCCTTTCATCATTATGCTGGCCGGAGTGAACGGCGCTGGAAAAACCACTTCCATCGGAAAACTCGCGCATTATTATCAACTGCAGGGCAAGTCCGTGCTGCTCGCCGCAGGCGATACCTTCCGTGCCGCAGCGCGCGAGCAACTGATGGCGTGGGGGGAACGCAACCGCGTCGCGGTGATCGCACAGGAAAGCAACGGTCAACAAAGAGGTGATCCGGCGGCGGTCATATTCGATGCCGTCAATGCGGCAAAAGCGCGCGGCATCGATATCGTACTGGCGGACACTGCCGGAAGGCTGGCAACACAACTGCACCTCATGGAGGAAATAAAAAAAGTGAAGCGCGTTATTGCCAAAACCGAGCCCGGCGCGCCTCATGAAACGTTACTGGTTCTGGATGCGAATACCGGGCAGAATGCAGTCAATCAGGTACAGGCATTTGACGATGCCCTTGGCCTGACAGGTCTCATTGTCACCAAGCTGGACGGAACTGCAAAAGGAGGCGTGCTTGCCGCCATCGCCCGCCAGCGCCAGCAAAAAGTCCCGTTGCCGGTTCGGTTTATCGGTGTAGGTGAGGGTCTGGACGATTTGAGGCCTTTTGTCGCAAGCGAATTTGTCGGGGCCTTGTTTGATTGAGGGAATATACGAAAAGGATGGAGTTGAGATGGAATTGACTCGGCCAGCTCGTCGTGCCAATAAATGATCAGTTTCAGTGAGGTTTCCAAGCGCTACCCCAACGGTTTCGAGGCACTCCGGAATGTCAGTTTCACAGTAGAAACAGGGGAGATGGCCTTGATCAACGGCCATTCGGGAGCAGGAAAGACAACATTGCTGCGGCTCATTGCCGCGATCGAGCGTTCCACTACCGGCAGCGTTATCGTCAATGGCCAGGATGTCGGCAGACTCAATGGCGCCGCTATTCCTTTCCTGCGCCGCAACTTCGGACTGGTGTTTCAGGATCAGAAGCTGCTGTTCGACCGCAGCGTTTTTGAGAATGTTCTGCTTCCCCTGCAGATCAGCGGTTTCGAGTCGAAAGCGGCTGTCAGGCGGGTGCGCGCCGCGCTCGATAAGGTGGGACTGCTGAGTAAGGAGAAAGCGCGCCCCATCACGCTTTCGGGCGGAGAGCAGCAGCGGCTGTGCATTGCGCGCGCCATTGTCAGCAGACCTTCCATACTCATCGCCGATGAGCCAACGAGCAATCTGGATACGGAGTATGCAAAGGATATCATGGCTATTTTCAAATCTTTTCATCAGGTAGGCGTTACCGTACTTATATCCACCCACGACGTTGAACTGCTTGGTGACACCCCGCAACGTATTCTCACTCTCAGTCACGGCGAGTTGACTGGATGAACATCTGGTTTTCGTATCACTGGCATGCCTTGGCCCTAGCCTTCAAGCGGCTGGCCTTGATCCCGTTCAGCACGCTGCTGACCCTGGGAGTGATCGGTATTGCCTTCAGTCTGCCAGCAGGAATTTATGTGTTTCTCGAGAATGTCGAGACACTTTCCGGCCAGTTTTCGAGCGGTCCTCAGTTGAGTATTTTTTTAAAACTGAATGCGACCCAGAGTGAGGTAGGTAAAATTGAATCTTTTCTGAAAGAAAATCCGCACGTGGCGAGTTTCAGGTTCATTCCCAAGGCCAGCGCCCTCGAGCAGTTCAAGGAGAGTCCGGGACTGGCCGGAGTGATGGATGGCCTCGAAGGAAATCCGCTGCCTGATGCGTTCGTTGTTACCGCCAGGGATGTCTCAACAGAGACACTGAAAACATTGAGCAGGGCCTTGTCGGAACTCCGGCAAGTCGAACATGTGCAGCTGGACTCTGCCTGGACGCAGCGTCTGGATGCGCTGCTCAAACTGGGGCGGCTTGCGGCCTGGATGCTTAGCGTGTTGCTCAGCCTTCTGGTAATCGCTGTGGTATTCAACACCATACGCCTCCAGATTCTGACCATGAGGGACGAAATAGAAGTGGCAAAGCTGATTGGCGCAACCAATGGTTTTATCCGTCGCCCTTTTTTATATTTCGGGACAATACAAGGACTGGTAGGCGGCATCGTGGCATGGCTCATCATCTCTCTGGGGATCCACCTCACTGACGAGCCAGTAAAACATCTCATGCAATTGTATGAAACGGATTTCCACCTTTATCATCTTTCCATGGGAGATAGCCTGGTTATGTTTCTGTTTTCGGCTGGCCTTGGCTGGCTCGGCGCCTGGTTATCTGTCGTTAGCCATCTCCTGAAAATAGAACCCCGATAATTCATGAGGTTAAGGCATTTTACAATGGGTAGTGGGAGGAACTTTCAAAAATGTTGACGCTCTTAACGGTTAACGGGAAAAAGTTAACGCTCACAGAAAACCAAGGAGGATAAATGACTTTCGCTTTAACTGTACCTTCAGCAGGCAGCCTCGAAAGCTACATTCAGTCCGTCAATCAGTTTCGCATCCTTACCCAGGAAGAGGAACTGCAACTGGCCCGATCGCTGCGTGATGAAGGTAGCATAGACGCTGCACGCCAGCTCGTTCTCTCGCACTTGCGTCTGGTCGTCGCCATCGCGCGGAGTTACAAAGGCTATGGCTTGCCCCAGGCTGACCTCATACAGGAAGGAAATATCGGATTGATGAAAGCCGTCAAGCGTTTCGACCCCGAGCGCGGCGTCCGGCTGGTTTCATTTGCAGTACACTGGATCAAGGCTGAAATCCACGAATTCATCCTGCGCAACTGGCGGCTGGTTAAAATTGCCACGACAAAGGCCCAGCGCAAGCTATTTTTCAATTTGCGCAGCTTGAAACAAGCTCTCGATACCATGAGCCAGGAGGAAGTTGCGGAGGTTGCAAAACAACTGAATGTAAAGCCCGAGGAAGTAGTGGAAATGGAAACCCGTTTCAGCGGCCGTGATATTTCACTCGAACCGTTGTCGGAAGACGACGATGAGGAAACATTCAGTCCCATTGCTTACCTGACCGATGGTTCCGAACCCTCGCACGTGCTGGAGGACGAGCAAACCCTGCGTCTTCGGGGTGAAGGACTGGAGCAGGCGCTCGGGAGCCTGGATGCACGCAGCCGTCACATCATCGAGGCCCGTTGGTTGCGGGAAAAAGACACGGCAACGCTGCATGAGCTCGCCGATGAGTTGGGAGTATCCGCAGAGCGCGTCCGCCAGATCGAAGCCAAAGCCATGCAGAAGCTGCGTACGGCCATGGCTCCTGCCGCCTGATATCCCGGTAGGAGTCTTCTCTGTCTCGAATCCAAATTGCGCAGCCTCAAGGGATCAAGGGGGATCAAGGGAGTTCAGTTCTGGTTGTTGCTTTCCGCCCACTGCTCCGGCGTCATGGTTTTCATGGACAGTGCGTGAATCTCCTGTTTCATTCTGTCGCCGAGTGCCCGGTAAACCAGCTGGTGCTGCTGCACCATATTTTTTCCACGGAATTCCGGGCTAACGATGATGGCGCTGAAATGGTAGCCGTCATCTCCTTCCACATGCACCAGTTCACAAGACATGGAAGTCTCGATATGAGTTTTTATGCTGTCCGCTGTAACCATCTGTAGTTTCCCTTTCATGTAACGTTGCCGGCCGGTAGATTGCCGTAAAAAAACAAGAACGGCACTAGAGGTATTTCATATACCCGTTCCACCACTAAAACAACCGCAGTCAATGCCTGATCTTGTAGCCTCTTTTGAGCATTTGTAGCGTCAGCCATGATACCGCCACAAAGCACGTGGCTACAATGCCAAGACTGACATAGGGGGAGATATCGGATGCGCGGAAAAAACCGTAGCGAAAACCATCGATCATGTAGAAAAACGGATTCAGGTGGGACAGGCCTTGCCAGAAGGGCGGCAATGAGGGGATTGTGTAGAATACGCCGGATAAAAACGTCAGCGGCAGAATGACAAAATTCTGAAACGCGGCGAGTTGGTCAAATTTTTCTGCCCAGATACCCGCAATGACGCCGATAGCTCCCAGCAATGCACTGCCCATCAACGCAAACATCAGCACCCAGGGGAACGAGGACAGGGGCACATCGAAGAACGTCAGGGTAACCAGGTAGACGCCCAGGCCCACTGCCAGACCCCGCACGACCGAGGCAGTGACGTAGGCGAAAAATATTTCACGATACGAAAGCGGCGACAGCAGGATAAAAACCAGATTACCGGTGATCTTGGACTGGATCAGGCTCGATGAGGAGTTGGCGAAAGCGTTTTGCAGCATCGCCATCATCACCAGGCCAGGCACGAGAAAAACAGTATACGCTACGCCGGGGTAAGCCTGTACATGCTCTTCCAGCACATGCGAAAAAATCAGGAGGTATAGCAGGGTGGATACCATGGGCGCGAATACCGTCTGGAATCCGACTTTCCAGAATCGCAGCAACTCCTTATAGAGCAGTGTAAGAAATCCGGTCATACGGGCAGGGTCTCGGGCTTCCTGATCTTGTGTGCGCCCATGATCCGTATGAATACTTCTTCCAGATCAGGCTGCAACACCTGCATCTCGAGCACCTGCAGTGCTGCTTTGCGCAACGCGGCCATGACCTGCTCGAGCTGGGAATACTCTGCCAGGGTCAGAATGTAGCAACCCTCTTCGCGGCGGCTCATTAGCGACTGTAGCGCCGGAGGCAACGTATCGGGCGACAGTCGCAACCGCACAGAACATCCCGATACGCTGCCAACCAGATTTCTGATGCTGTCCAGGGCAACGACATTCCCTTGCTTCATCATTGCCACGCGGCTGCACAGCGCCTCCGCTTCCTCTAGATAATGGGTGGTCAATACTATGGTATGGCCTTCCCGATTCAACTGCTTGATGAAGCGCCAGAGTCCCTGGCGCAACTCGACATCCACACCCGCGGTCGGCTCATCCAGCACGATGACCGGAGGCTTGTGCACCAATGCCTGGGCCACCAGTACGCGCCGCTTCATGCCGCCCGAGAGCGCTCGCATGTTGGTATCGGCCTTATCCGCGAGGTCGAGATGGTGGATGATTTCCTCTATCCACGGCCCATTGTTCTTCAAGCCGTAATATCCCGATTGAATGACCAGTGTTTCGCGGACAGTAAAAAACGGATCGAAAACCAGTTCCTGGGGAACCACGCCCAGCATGCGTCGCGCTTCGCGGTAACGGGAGACCACGTCGTATCCCATCACCCGCGCCCTGCCGCTGGTTGCTCGGGTGAGCCCTGCTATGATGTTGATAAGCGTCGTCTTCCCCGCTCCGTTGGGGCCCAGCAAGGCGAAAAACTCACCTGGCTCTATCTTGAGATCGATGCCCGCCAGAACTCGCAGTGCACCATAACGTTTGTGCATCTGCTCGACTTCTATGGCGGGTATCATGGAAAGATAAAATAGGAAGGAGCCAAAACGGGAACGCAGTTTATCCGCCAGAACCCGGGATGCAGGTGAGCGAGAACACTGTCGTTACGCGATTCCTGCGCGACAGCCTGATTTCTGTGAATTATGCACCGCTCATCAATTCGGATACCCCGTACAGTTGCATGAGGCTCTGCAGATTCTGCGGCATGTTGAGAAAGCGTATCTGGAGGCGGCGACGCGCGGCCTCGCGCCGCCATTCCAGCAATAAACTGACGGCAGCGGAATCGGCTTCGGTAACCCGTCCGAGATCAATTGTCACATCTTCCCCGTCAAACAAAGCAACGCCGCTCGCAACCACCGAAACGACGTTGTCGATCGTAATCGATCCCTCTACGCTCAGTTCCCCGTCTTCACGCCGGATCACGTCAGCTGTCATCGGCTACTGTGTGGCCACGGTCTTTAAATTACCGGCCGCTTTTTTATCGTTTGCGGCCAACGCGCGATTCTTGTCTCCGAGGGTTTTCAGTAATTTTTCCACACCGCCTTCGCGCACCTGACTGTTGAACGTGCTGCGGTAATTCGTAACCAGGCTTACACCCGCCACAGTCACATCGTAGACTTTCCACCCGTCGCCTGTTTTTTCCATGCTGTAGTCGATATCCACGGGCTGCCCGCTATCCTGCATGACTTTCGTTTTGACGGTGGTATCCGTGTCCCCCGCCTTGCTCCTGACCGGCTCAACCTTGATCTTGTAGTCACTGTAGGTACTGAGTGCGTTGGAGTAAGTCCTCACTAGCAAGGTGCGGAACTCTTTCACCAATTCCTCCTGTTGCTGTGGGGTTGCCTTACTCCAGTTCTTGCCCATGGCCAGCCGGGTCATACGCGTAAAGTTGAAATGCGGCAGAACCTTGGCTTCGACCAGATCAAGAATCTTGGCCATATTGCCCGCACGCAGTTCCTTATCCTGCCGAACGATTGACAATACTTCCTGGGCGGTGTTATCCACCAGCGTATCAGGACTGACTTCTGCGGCAGCAGGGAATGCAACCAGCCAGGCTGCCAGCAGACCTGAAATACCAAGATATTTTTTCATGATTTCCTCGCTTGAATAGACTGCTCAACACACGAAATGCTTATGCGATTGACGCTTCCGGCACCCGCATCAACTGCTTCCTGTCCGCAGGCCCTTATCCGTGAAACGCAGATATTGCCGTGGGCATTAGACTCCTTACCGCCCTTGCTAGTTCTTGTCGGAATTTTCACTGCTGCTTCCTTCCGAAGCTTTATTGAACAAAAATTTCCCGATCATTTCTTCCAGAACAAGGGCAGAATTGGTTTTCATGATGGTGTCGCCATCCTTGAGCGTCGCTTCATCACCGCCGGCAGCCAGGCCGATATACTGCTCCCCGATCAAACCTGAAGTAAGGATGCTGGCAAAAGTATCCTTGGGAAATTTATAACGGCTGTCAATATTCATGATCACCAGAGCGTCATATGTCTCTGTGCTGAACTGGATGTCCGTTACCCGGCCGACAACGACACCGGCACTCTTTACCGGCGCCCGCACTTTCAACCCCCCGATGTTTTCGAAGTTGCCTGTCACCTGATAGCTGTCATTCGCGCTATAAGTGCCAAGATTGCCGACTTTCAACGCCAGCACGAGCAGAGCCGCGATACCTGCCATGACGAACAGTCCTACCCACAAATCCATTGTTGCGCGCTGCATCAGCCCATTCCCCTGAACATGAACGAGGTCAAGATAAAATCGAGTCCAAGAATCGCGAGTGAAGAAGTGACCACGGTGCGGGTTGTCGCACCGGATACACCTTCGGCCGTGGGGGCCGCATCATATCCCTCAAACACGGCGATTGCCGTCACCGCGATTCCGAAAACACAGGTTTTTATGATGCCGTTGACCACGTCGTAGCGGAAATCGACAGCGCCTTGCATCTGCGACCAGAACGAACCTTCATCCACTCCGATAAGTATGACAGCCACCAGATAACCGCCATAAACGCCTATGGCTGAAAACAGCGCGGCCAGCAACGGCATTGAAATCACACCGGCCCAGAACCGGGGTGCGACTACACGCGCAATCGGATCTACAGCCATCATTTCCATTGCCGCCAGTTGCTCGGTCGCTTTCATCAGGCCGATTTCCGCTGTGATTGCCGAACCTGCGCGGCTGGCGAACAACAGCGCCGACACCACCGGCCCCAATTCGCGTAACAGGGACAAGGCCACCATGGTGCCTACCGCAGATTCTGCTCCATACCGCTGCAAGGTTTCGAAGCCTTGCAAGCCGAGCACCATGCCGACAAAAAGTCCCGACACGAGGATGATGATGAGCGACTGCACCCCGGTAAAATAAAGCTCCCGTATCACCAGGGTGAAGCGATGCAAGCTGGTGCCGGACTTGATCAAGGTCAGCAGGAAGAAACGGCTGGCGTAGCCCAGGCGCCAGATACTGTCTATGACGCGATGGCCTACGCTCTGGATACCAGCTACGATACGCCTAGGCAAAACTGCCCTCCAGTTTCAGATCCTGTGCATAAGGCCTGGCGGGATAGTGAAACGAGACGGGACCGTCTTCTTCTCCATGAACGAACTGATGCACAAACGGTGCAACCGATCGGCGCACCTCGTCCGGCGTACCGTGGGCCGCAATCACTCCGTCCGCGATGAAATAAACGTAATCGACAATTTTCAAGGATTCCTGCACGTCGTGAGTTACGACGATGGAGGTCATGCCCAAGGCATCGGTCAGGCGTCGTATCAGGTTCCCGATCACTGTGAGTGAAATGGGATCGAGTCCGGTGAAAGGCTCGTCGTACATGATAAGCAGGGGATCAAGCGCAATCGAGCGGGCCAGCGCGACCCGGCGCGCCATGCCGCCGGAGAGCTGGGTAGGCATCAACTCGTGCGCGCCACGCAAACCCACCGCCTGGAGTTTCATTAACACAAGATCCCGTATCATGGACTCCGACAGATCCGTATGTTCCCGCATCTGGAAAGCCACGTTGTCGAATACCGAGAGATCGGTAAACAATGCGCCGAACTGAAATAGCATGCTCATTTTTCGACGCATGCGAAAAAGCTCATCCCGCTTCAGCTTATGCACTACCTCGCCTGCAACTTTCACGTAGCCGGAAGTCGGACGCACGGCGCCTCCGATGAGTCGCAGCAAGGTTGTTTTCCCGCTGCCGCTGCCACCCATGATGGCGATGACTTTCCCTCGTTCCATCGTCATGTCGATTCCCTTGAGAATCGGACGCTGTCCATAAGAGAAATTCAGGCCTTCGATTTCGATCAGGCTTTCAGACACCATCTTCCGGAAGAGGAATACCTAATTTAGCGGGATATCGATTTTACCCCAAATCGGGTAGCCAGAGGCGGCCAGGAAGCCTGAGACAGGTAGTGAGGAATTGACGCAGTCAGGCAACTCGCCCTGTCGGGGAAGGTGAATGGACGCGACGATAATGACCGGAAACAGATGACTGCTTGTCAGGGGAGGCAGCAAGGCCAATAGACGGGCTCGCGGTCATCCCGGATGATGCCGTATTTTCCGAACCGGTAGATGCCGGTAAAGAAACAGTACATTGCAAAACTTTGCAATATTGCTCCAGAAAGGGTCTCGTGCTCGGCATGTTAACCGCCAAGTCACTGCGAAATGCATAGATGATCTGCGCCACGAGCACGATGAGCATAAAAAGATTGGCAACAGCCCACGCAGCCGTGATCTCCGGCAATTGCCCTCTTCTGGAAGCGTAGTGCTCTGGCAAATAATTATCCAGCATGTCGTCTTCCAGGCCGGCGTACATTGCGTCACCCGTTTGCGAAATTTTTTCTCTCGCAGCCTGCCTGTCCCGTACTCTGTCTGCTATTTTCGCCGCCCTGGAGTCAGTTTTTTCCCTTGCAGGCGTTTCAGGAGTGCGAGTCTCTGCTGCCTCTGGTTTGACAGGGGCTGCACCGGTCGGCTCTGATGTATGCGGTTCCGATGGATTTTGCGCTGATGGAATCGGTTCAGAGACGTGCGGTTCCAGCCTCAGGGACTCCTGGACGCCTCCATCCTGTAGCGCTTCCGGGCGGGAAATCGCCCCCTCAGGGGAAAGCCGTGAAGTACTTTCCGACGCTTCCCCGGTCTTCACCGGTTTTATGGTTTCCGGCTCCTCCATGGTCAGCAGCGCAGCGAAACCATTAAATATGTGGTTGCACTGTCCGCAGCGCACCTCGCCGCCGTGCGCCTGCAAATGCAGGGGTGTGACGCGAAAGACTGTGAAACAGTCAGGACATCGAGTTACAAGTGCCATACCGGTTCTGGTTTCTGTTTAATCTGTTCATTTTCTCGTGCCTGCCAGCAAGACCCATCCCTCGCGATTTCGCGCAATATGTATATCATGGGATTGCCGATAAGCCTGCATCACCTCTTCCGCCTGTTCCGCGAGTATACCGGATAGCGCAATGCTTCCCCCCCGCCGGACAGCATGCGTCAATATGGGAGCCAGCATGATCAGCGGATTGGCGAGGATATTGGCGACCACCACGTCCGCCCAGCCTGCATGTTCTGTGTCCATCTGACCCGGCATCTGCGTATGAAATGCTATTTCGGTTTCTGCGCACTGATTAAGCTTCGCGTTCTGGCGGCTTGCCTCCACCGCTTGCGGATCTATGTCGATTCCGACTACATGGCGGGCGCCCATCTTGAGCGCCGCAATCGCCAATATGCCTGAGCCGCAACCGTAATCGAGAACATCTTCCCCTCCGCTGAGATTTTCGTCAAGCCATTCAAGACATAGCTGCGTAGAAGGATGAGTTCCCGTTCCAAAGGCAAGTCCGGGATCGAGGATCAGGTTGATGGCAGCCGGATCGGGTATTTCATGCCAGCTTGGCACCACCCATAGGCGCGAGGAAATGCGGATCGGATTGAACTGCGACTGGGTTACCCGTACCCAATCCTGCTCTTCCACATATTCGATATGGTAGCTCGGAGGGGCAGGCAGGCCGACTGCTTCGGCCGCAGCGCGCATCACGGCGGAAGTATCGGTATCCCCCTTGAATAGCGCGGTAAGTTCCGGTGCAAGCCAGATGTCTCCGATGGGCTCCCCTGGTTCGCCAAACAGGGGGTGCTCATGCTCGGTCCCGGCTGCGGAATCATGGATGTCGGTTGAGAGCGCGCCTAACTCCAGCATCGCATCGCTTAACGCTTCGACATGCATGCTGTCTGTTTTTATGATGACCGAAATCCAGGGCATGATGATAGTACGTACCTTGCATTTGGCTGCGTAAGCAGGCGGACAGAACGTTCCAGGCCCATTTCCCGAGAAGCTTCCACCTCAAAAACTCCCCGTCCGTGACTGGAGTTTCAGTAACGAGGCCGATAGAGCCTCAGCCAGAATTATTATTATAATTGGCGAGCTTTTGCTCGAGATAATGAATGCTCGTGCCGCCATTCAGGAATGCGGCGTCGGACAACAGGTCAAGGTGGAGCGGCGTGTTGGTTTTGATGCCCCCGATCACCATTTCCGACAGTGCGATACGCATCCGGGCTATCGCCTGCTCGCGATTATCTCCATACGCGATTACTTTGCCTATCATGGAATCGTAATAGGGCGGCACGAAGTAATTATGATATACATGGGAATCCACGCGAATGCCGGGACCACCGGGAGCATGGTATTGGGTGATACGCCCTGCCGACGGGGTGAGCTTGTACGGGTCTTCGGCGTT
Organism: Nitrosospira sp. CT; assembly: GCF_059489795.1. Classification (NCBI taxonomy): domain Bacteria; kingdom Pseudomonadati; phylum Pseudomonadota; class Betaproteobacteria; order Nitrosomonadales; family Nitrosomonadaceae; genus Nitrosospira; species Nitrosospira sp. CT. The sequence continues at coordinate 2,652 of NZ_JCAHZJ010000026.1, read as the reverse complement.
GATGCGGCATTCGATGGCATGACCTTTCAATACAATGTCTCGCTGCCGAAGAGTGAGCTTTTCGCCGGCGGCCACGCGAATCTGCGCTTGCACCAGATCAATCCCGGTGATGGCCTCGGTAACGGGGTGCTCGACCTGCAGGCGTGTGTTCATTTCGATGAAATAGAATTCGTTTTTTTCGAACAGAAACTCGAACGTTCCCACGCCGCGATAACCGATGCGCTTGCATGCATCGGCACAACGGGTTCCCATTCTGTCGCGCAATCTCGGGGGAATACCCAAAGCCGGCGCTTCCTCGAGAATTTTCTGATGGCGGCGCTGCATGGAACAATCCCGTTCCCCGAGATAGATGACGTTGCGATGTTCATCAGCCAGCACCTGAAATTCGATGTGTCGCGGGTTCTCCAGATATTTTTCCGCGTAGACCGTCGGGTTGCCGAATGCGGCTTGAGCTTCGTTGCGCGTAATGATAACCGCGTTCGATAACGCTGCTTCAGTGTGCACCACGCGCATGCCACGACCGCCTCCACCTGCCGCGGCCTTGATAATGATAGGGTAGCCGATAGCGCGGGCGATGCTCCTGATCTCGTCTCCGGATTCGGGGAGACCGCCGTCCGAGCCCGGGACACAAGGCACGCCGGCCTTTTTCATGGCGTTCTTGGCGCTGACCTTGTCGCCCATCAGCCGAATCGTCTCGGGCCGGGGGCCGATAAAGACAAAGCCGCTTTTTTCTACACGTTCAGCAAAATCCGCATTTTCTGACAAGAAGCCGTAACCTGGATGAATGGCTTCCGCATCCGTGACCTCGGCGGCGCTGATGATTGCGGGGATATTAAGATAGCTCTGTGCCGAAGGAGCAGGGCCGATACACACTGACTCATCAGCGAGTTTTACATATTTTGCCTCGGCGTCGGCCTGGGAGTGCACCGCTACTGTCTTGATACCCATCTCACGGCATGCACGTTGTATCCGCAGGGCAATCTCGCCACGGTTTGCTATCAGTATTTTTTCAAACATGTCTGCCGCTCGTATCTCGTTTCATGATAGAGGTGATTTCTCCTCTTCTACTGATGCGGGTATCCCGCAGGGTGGCGTGTAACGCGCAAAACGCCGAATTATTCAATCACGAATAGCGGTTCGCCGTACTCGACGGGTTGCCCATTCTCCACCAGTACCGCCTTGATGACGCCGCTCTTGTCCGACTCGATCTCATTGAGCAATTTCATTGCCTCGATGATGCAGAGCGTATCGCCTTCCTTGACTGTCTGACCTACCTCTACAAAGACATTGCTGCCCGGCGCGGAACTGCGGTAGAACGTGCCCACCATCGGTGATTTGACCATGTGGCCTTGAGGCAGTATCTCGGCGGCAGCCGTCACCGGCGTAACAGTGGGGGATGGAGAGGCTATAGCGGCCGGTGCGGGCTGGGGCGGATATGTTACGGCTGGGGGAGCGGATATCTGCATCGAAGGCGTGGATCTGCTGATGCGAACCTTTTCTTCGCCCTCCGTTATCTCTAGCTCGGCAATGCCGGATTCCTCCACCAGGTCAATCAGTTTTTTAAGCTTTCTCAGGTCCATATAGGGTCTCCCGATCGGGTTCCTTTTGCGTTATGTTCTGTCAAAACCTCTAACCATCTGTCAGCGTTCGAAGTCGCGGACTTTGTGTTTTTGTCTTTTTGAAAAATACCCCTGTTTCAAAACACGCGAGGGGTGAGATGAGCCAGCACCCCATTGGCCTATCAAAAGGAATTCTCAGCTCCTCAATGGTACCCGATCACTTCGTTGCTATCCCTGACGCTCATCAGTTGCGGCCCAGCACATAAGTGAAGGCGAGTTCGTATCCCTTTGCTCCCAGACCACTTATGACACCCACCGCCATATCGGAAAAAAAAGATTTCTGACGGAAAGATTCGCGAGCAAAAATATTGGAAAGGTGAATTTCAATGAAAGGGATCCGGGTAGCCGCAAGTGCATCACGCAAGGCAATACTGGTATGCGTATAAGCGGCAGGATTGATGATAATGAAGTCTATTTTTTCAGCGCCTGCCTGCTGGATTCGGTCTATCAGCTCTCCCTCAGCGTTACTTTGAAAGCAGTTAAGGCTAATGCCCTCTTTTTCAGCTAACTTCGCTAAATTTCCGTTAATTTCTTCCAATGTGACAGTCCCGTAAACCGCAGGTTCCCTTATTCCCAGCAAATTCAGGTTAGGCCCATGGATAACCAGGATATTTTGGTAGCGGTTTGAGCCATTTTTCATGGCGGCAAGTTTGACCCAATCGCAGGAAATTGTCTAGTAATTCTCGACCATTCGGCGAATATGTTGGAATTTACGTTTTTTATTTCACCAGGGAGTTCAAGCGCTCGGATGAGTTATTTTCTGCAGAAAAAAGGTGTCCTATTGGGATCAGTCGCAGGTTTTGTGGAAGCAGAATTTTGCTGGAACAGAAGGTTGAGCTGAAAGATTTATGGGGGGTGGTTATGTGAGCTCACGCTCGCCTATTGCACTGGCACAGCGACTTCCCTGTTTTCTTTGACCCTACCCCGATAAACCGTACCATTTAAAAGTAGAATTTCCGGCATGATTTTTACCTTTTTGGAAAGGAGTCATGACGTGAAGAAAAGCAAATTTACCGAGCAGCAGATTGCGTTT
>NZ_JCAHZJ010000025.1:0-1908 GCF_059489795.1 Nitrosospira sp. CT | reverse complement strand
GAGCGAGCGTCACGCGGCTGTCAGGCTGCTCAAAGCTTTGATGGTGGCATCGGTCGTACTGCCGATGATGTTGTTTGCAATTACCGCCTGGGTGGATTACCGCAATTTCGAACGCATCACCAACGAGCGCATCGCTCGCTCGCTCGACATCCTGCATGAGCATTCGCTTAGGGTCCTGGAAACGATCGAGCGTGCTTATGCCGAAGTCAACGAGGTCGTGCGCGGCATGTCGGATAACGACATCCGCCTAAACGAAGCTGCCTTGAGCAAACGGCTCAAGCAGATCGTCATGCCGCAGATGCAAGGCATCGTGATCATCGACCGTGACGGCCATTCGCTGGTCTCCTCCAACAGTCTGCTCCCGCCGGGGAATACCGATTTCAGTGAGGCTGAATATTTTACCGCGTTGAAGAGCAGGGAGGGCGGTACATATGTGAGCACCATCAACGCGCCCCGTCCGGGCGAGCAGAACTATTTCATCTTATTGTCGCAGCGTCGGCCCTGGGACGACGGCGCGTTCAATGGCGTCATCTCGATCGCAGTTCCGGCACGCTATTTCGAGAATTTCTACGCCCATATCAGCGATACAGTCGATTATTTCGCCTTGGTGCGTGCCGACGGCCATTTTCTGGCGCGCTATCCGGATGTCTTGCCAGTCAGTCTTCTCAGCTTCGACGATGACAAGGATTTTCGCACCCGCATTGCGCAGGGGCAAGATTACTCCATTTATACGATCGAATCGTCATATGACCACATCACCCGCCGCATCGGTTATCGCAAGATCGCGGGCTTTCCTCTCTATGTGCTGGCCGGCGTGGAATGGAAGGCGATTGTCTCCGAATGGCTCCTTTACAACATCAACTACCTGATTTTCGGCGCCCCGTTGATGGTGTTTCTGTTCGCAGTCCTTGGATTGGCGCTGCGGCGGACGCAGCGCCTTTACGACGAATCCGAGCGGCGCGAAGCGGTCGAGGGCGCCTTGCGGCATGCGCAACGAATGGAAGCGATCGGGCAATTGACTGGCGGCGTGGCGCACGACTTCAACAACCTGCTGATGATCATCAGCGGGAGCGTGCATCGCCTGCGGCGCGAGCTCACCGACAAGAAGTCCCTCCGGCTGCTCGATATGATCAGCACCGCCAGTCACCGTGGCGAGACGCTCACCCGCCATTTGCTCACTTATTCGCGGCGCCAGACGCTGACGCCGGAGGTGATCGATCTCGCGCAGCGCCTGCCGGTATTGCGTGAATTGCTTACGCGTTCACTTCGCACCGATATCGAGATTAAGGTCGAGGTGCCGGATACGGTCTGCGCCGTACGCGTCGACCCCAGCGAGTTCGAACTCGCCATCCTCAACCTCGCCGTCAACGCCAAGGACGCCATGCCGAACGGCGGCGCGCTGTCGATGAGCGCCAGGCCGGTGACGCTCAAGGGCGATGCCAGCGAAGAAGGACTTTCCGGCGATTTCGTTGCCGTGCACGTCGTAGACACCGGGCAGGGCATTCCCGCTGACGTCATGATGCGTGTGTTCGAGCCGTTCTTCACCACCAAGGATGTCAGCAAGGGCACCGGGCTTGGTTTGAGCCAGGTCTATGGCTTTGCCAAACAGTCCGGCGGCACCGCAACGGTGACGAGCACCGAAGGGCAGGGCACCACGGTGACGCTCTATCTGCCGCGTAGCCTGGAAAAGCCGCAACCCGCCGAGCCGCCCTTACAGGCGCCTGCGCAGGCCGAAGCCGCCGGCACCGTGCTGCTGGTCGAGGACAATGTCGACGTTGCCGATGTCGGTGCCAATTACATGCGCCAACTCGGCTATCGAGTACGCAGTGTTGCCAATGTGCAGGCTGCGCTTGCCGCCCTGCAGGTCGATGCGCAAGTGGACCTGGTATTCTCCGACATCATGATGCC